>JBEBUB010000072.1:0-10083 GCA_040393445.1 Flavobacterium beibuense | reverse complement strand
ATTTCACAATCAAAAAGTGGATATAAAAATCGAGAACGGAACCATTACAGAAATTGCTACAAACATCAAAGCTGATAAAGGTTTTGAGGTTTTAGAATATGAGAATCTTCACGTTTCTGAAGGTTGGTTTGACAGCTCTGTAAGCTTTGGAGAACCCGGATTTGAAGAAAGAGAAATCATCAAAAACGGACTTGATGTAGCCTCAAAAAGCGGATTTACGGCTGTGGCGCTCAACTCCAACACAAATCCTGTTTTAGACAATCAAGCGCTTATTAATTTTGTGCGACAAAAAACAGGAAATCACACTACGAAACTCTACCCTATTGCTGCGCTGACCAAAAATAGCGATACGCAAAATTTAGCAGAGCTTTTTGATATGAAAAATGCAGGAGCCGTAGCTTTTGGAGATTATAAAAAACCAATTGACAATGCGAATGTATTGAAATTAGCCTTGCAGTATGTTCAGGATTTTGATGGTTTGGTTGTTGCTTTTTCGCAAGACAAAAACATCAAAGGAGCCGGAATTGTAAACGAAGGCGAAACTTCTACAAAACTAGGAATGAAGGGAATTCCGAATTTGGCTGAAGACTTGCAAATTGCTAGAAACTTACTCCTTTTGGAATATACAGGTGGTAAACTTCATATTCCGACTATTTCGACTAAAAAATCTGTGGAGCTCATTAAAGAAGCCAAAGCCAAAGGACTCAACGTAACTTGTAGTGTGGCTGTTCATAACCTGTTTTTTACAGATGAAGCAGTTTTCGGGTTTGATAGCAATTTTAAAGTAAATCCTCCACTTCGCTCTAAAGAAGACGTTCAAGCCTTGATTAAAGGAGTGAAAAACGGAACCATTGATATGATTACCTCAGATCACAACCCGCTTGATATTGAGCATAAGAAATTAGAATTCGATAAAGCAACAAGCGGAACCATTGGTCTGGAAAGTGCTTTTGGTGCTTTGAATGCTATTTTACCACTAGAGGTAATCATCGAGAAATTGACCCTTTCTAAAGCTGTCTTCGGGATTGAAAATAACCCTGTCGAAGTAGGGCAAAAAGCAAATCTTACGCTCTTTAACCCAGAAGGTAGTGCTACGTTCTCTGAAAAAGAAATACTGTCGAAATCTAAAAACGCAGCTTTTTTAGGAGCTAAACTCAAAGGAAAAGTTTACGGAGTTTTGAGTTCTTGATATTTTAAACCTGACAGGTTTTTAAAAAATAGTTATAACGTTTTGTGGATTTAAGAAGTGACGAAAATAGGGGCACAAATGTTCAGTTTTACAAATTGCTGTTAACAACTCGTTTTTTGTTATGGTATTAAAAGTAAAACAAGCTTTCTGTTTTTTTTACGAAAACTCAAAAACATATACCCAGACATTTTTTCATGTGCTAAAACTGCTTTGAATTCGATTACTTCACCACATTCCTCTGTTTCAAAATCTTTAAATCCACTACAATAAATATCATTAAGTTTTCCAAAATTGTTTTCAATATCGCTAAATAATTCTTCAAGAGGTTGTTTATCAATACCCATAGATTCGTCAAATTCGGAAGACAATTTATCATAATCTTTAACCTTAATTAGATTTGTTACTTCATTAAAATTAGGTATATAACTTTCAATTTCAACAAGCTCTTTAACCGTATAATTGAAAACATAGCTTTCTTTACTATCTAAATTAATTTTTATTTTAACGCAATCATAATCTTTGATTTGAGTGTTTGTATAAAATATATAAGCTATGTTTCCTGCATGAAAATCAAGACTTTCTGAATCATAGTTTAATAGTAAACTTTTACTTAATTCAATTTCATAGCAATTGTTTTCAGCATCTTTTTTTATCAAGCATTCTCCATCATAAAAATCTAAAACTTTTTGAATAGTATCCGTTTGTATTTTATTATGAGTTGTCTTATCACAAGATACAAATAGAGTTACAAAAATTAATAGTAGGATTTGTTTCATTAAGTTATCGAATTTAATGTTGGTTTTGTTTGCTAACTCTCAACATATAGCGTGGCATACGTCAAGCAAATATAAAAATATTTTTATGTTTTAAACTTTTTAAGTTATGCTGTGTAAATTTCTATAATCTACTCCCAAACATTGTCTTTTAGATTCATATCGGGTAAAAATCCTTCCGGATCGATTTGCACTTTCGTTACGGTTTTCTCCGATTTGAGCAAGTACGTCCATTGCGAACCACGTTGCCAGATTTCAACCGGAAGTTTTTTGGTTGCTTTGCTTCCGTCTTCAAAAGTAACTTCAAAAACAACAGGCATCGGGATTTCTCCGTTATTCAAGAATGTAATATGAGTTCCGTTTGCTTTTTTCTCAACCGTATCAATGGCTAAATCTACGTTTCCGTTGGTGTAAAACCAGCTTTTCCAGAACCAGTTCAGGTCTTCGCCTGTGGCATTTTCCATATAATTGAAAAAGTCTGTCGGTTGCGGGTGTTTATAAGCCCAAGTTTTGATATAGCCTTTGAATGCTTCATCAAAAATTTTAGGTTCCAAGATATATTCACGAAGCAAAACAAATCCGGTGGCAGGTTTATAATAAGCCGTATAAGCCAAATTATAACTCTTGGCTATATCAGGAAATGTGTGTATGGTTTCACGATTTTTCCAAGTCATCCACCCTACTCTATTTTTTCCTTTGTCTTCATCTGACGGATATTCGCCTTTATTGAAATTTTTGGTGCTGTAATGGTTGATAAATGTGTTGAGTCCTTCATCCATCCAAGCATGTTTTCTTTCGTTAGAGCCCACAATCATCGGGAACCAATTGTGACCGAATTCGTGATCTGTAACTCCCCAAAGAGCATCTCTTTTTGAAGAATATCTACAAAACGAAACTCCCGGATACTCCATTCCGCCTACGTTACAAGCTACATTAACAGCTGTCGGATACGGATATTCAAACAACCAGTTAGAATAAAACTCTATCGATGCTTTGGTATATTCCGTAGAGCGAGACCAAGCACTTTGTCCGTCACTTTCTATCGGGTAAACTGATTGAGCCATGGCTGTTTTACCACTCGGAAGATTGATTTTGGCTGCATCCCATATAAAAGCGGTTGAAGTAGCAAAAGCCACATCTCGAGTATTCTCCATTTTGTAATGCCAAGTGAGTTTCCCTGATTGTTTTGGTCTTGTGATTTGAGGTTTGTTTACTTCGTCTGATTTGATAATCATCACGGTTTTATCACTTTTTGAAGCCTGATTTAGTCGCTCGATTTGAGTTGCTGTTAGCACTTCTTTCGGGTTTTGTAAAGCTCCTGAACCCACAACAATGTGGTTATAAGGCACTGTTATTTTATAATCGAAATTTCCGTATTCGCAATAAAATTCTCCTGCTCCTAAATAAGGTAACGTATTCCAACCTGCTACATCATCAAAAACAGCTACTCTCGGATACCACTGTGCTATGGCATAAACGATTCCGTTTTCTGTTTGCAGTTGTCCCATTCTGTCCATTCCGCTTTGAGGAATTTTAAACTCAAAATTCATCGAAACCGTAGCTTTTCCGCCTTTTGCAGGAATCGGTTCTTTAAAGTTGATTTTCATTCGAGTATCTGTGATATAATAATCTGTAGAAACCGTTTTTACTTTAGCAGAAAGGTTTGAGATTTTCACGCCTCCATCTGTATCTCCTTTATAACGATTACCCACAACCGGAGTAGTGAGTGTTCCTCTACTATCTTCCGAAAAGCGATTTTGCTCTAAATACATCCAAATAAAAGGCAAAGCTTCCAGAGAATTATTGGTGTATGAAAGGGTGACTTTTCCTTTGATAATGTTGGTTTGGTCGTCTAAATCGACTTCGATAACATAATCTGCCTGATTCTGAAAATAATTGTGAGCCGGAATTCCCAAGGCAGAACGATACTGGTTGCCTCTACGGTATAAAAAATCATCAAAAAGCTCCTGATTGTTAGGCACAACTTCTTCCTGAGCCATCAAAAAATTAAAATTCCCGAGAAGGAAAAATACTGCTAAAATTTTTAATACGTTTTTCATATCTGTTTTTGTTCTTAAAGTCTTATGTCTTACGTCCTGAAGTCTTACGTCCTAAAGTCTTATATCTTAAAGTCCTGAAGTCTTACGTCCTGAAATCTTACGTCAACTAATTTTCAATCCGTTTTTGGTTTGTGAATCGGTAGTAAGCAAAACTACATCTTTTTCTGAAGTATGCACTCCGAGCACCAAACACTCAGAAATGAAATTCGCTATTTGTTTGGGTGGAAAGTTTACGACAGCAACAATCTGTTTACCTATAAGTTGTTCTTTGGTGTATAATGTTACGATTTGAGCCGAACTTTTCTTGATTCCAAGGTCTCCAAAGTCAATCGTAAGTTGATAAGCAGGTTTTTTGGCTTTCGGAAAATCATGCACATCGATGATGGTTCCGGTTCTGATATCTACTTTTTCAAATTCTTCCCAAGTGAGCATGGTTGGTTATAATTTTTGGTTTCAAGCAAATTTAAAAGAAATTCTTAATAAGCATTGAGATTTTATTATTTTTGTAAACGAATTTAATCGAATCACCTCTCCAATGGCTCACCACAAACTACGAGAAGACAAAAAATGTCAGAACTGCGGATATGTTGTCCGCAAACGCTTCTGCCCGAAATGCGGACAGGAAAACGTAGAAACAAGACAGTCGTTTCATTATTTGTTTACACATTTTATCGAAGATTTGGTGCATTATGACGGAAGCTTCTGGAAAACGGTAAAAAATCTGCTTTTTAAACCGGGTGTTTTAACCAAAGAATACCTTGAGGGAAAACGGAAAAAGTTTGTTGCTCCGGTAAAGCTCTATATTTTTGTCAGCTTTTTTGTGTTTTTTGTGGGGGGGAGTATCGGGAAATTTAAGGCTAATTCAGATTTTGACGGATTCGGAATTAATAAACCTAAAAAAACAATTGAAATATCCGAAGAACAACGAAGAAAAGACAGTTTAATGGTCGCCAAAAACTCCGAAAGCTGGCCTTTTGGTACAAAAGAAAAAACACTCAAAGAATACGACTCCATTCAAAATAATTTACCTGAAAATTTGAAAGATAAAGGAATGGACAGACTCGTCAGCCGAAAAGAAATCGAACTAAAACAAAAATACACCAAGTCCCAACTTGCAATAAAAATAATGGAGGTTGCCCAAAAAAATATTCCAAAATTCCTATTTTTCTATATGCCTGTTTTTGCGTTTTTTATGTGGGTATTTCACAGCAAAAAAAAATGGTATTATTTCGACCACGGGATTTTTACGTTACATTATTTTTCGTTCCTGTTGCTAGCTTTTTTTACTTCCCTATCAGTCGTAAATACCATTTCCGAACTTACCGGATGGGTGATAAAAACCATAGCGGTTTTCGCTAATTTTGCTATCTATATCTGGGCATTTATCTATTTTTTTAAAGCACATAGAGAGGTTTACGGCTATTCAAAAATAAATACACTTTTCAGAGGATTATTCTTGCTTTTCCTGAATATGATATTTTTACTTTTCGGAATCATAGTCTATATGTTTTTTATCTTTTACCTGATGTAGCTTTAAACCTTAAATTCTAAACAAAAAAATGCAAACTCTTATTGTCAACATAAAACAACTGGTTCAAGTCAGAGAAACCAACGTAGAAATGGTTTCGGGAGCAGATATGAATACACTTCCTGTCTTGGAAAATGCCTATTTACTTATCGAAGACGGACTTATTTCTGATTTTGGGCTAATGAAAGATCTACCCGAAATTGAAGTACTCAACGTTATTGATGCAACCGGAAAGGTCGTGATGCCAACTTGGGTCGATTCGCACACGCATATAGTGTATGCCGGGAACCGTGTTCAGGAATTTGTGGATAGAATCAACGGACTTTCGTATGAGGAAATAGCCAATCGTGGAGGCGGAATTCTGAACTCCGCTCAATTGCTTAACGAAACTTCTGAAGAAGAACTTTATAACCAATCAAAATCACGTCTGGAAGAAGTCATCTCTCAAGGAACCGGAGCCGTTGAAATCAAATCCGGGTACGGACTCACACTTGAAGGAGAACTTAAAATGCTTCGTGTAATTAAAAGGTTACGAGAAGATTATCAATTACCTATAAAAGCAACTTTTTTAGGTGCTCATGCTTTCCCAAAAGAATTTAAAGAGAATCAACAAGCTTATGTTGATTTGATTATAAACGAAATGCTCCCTAAAATAGCAGAAGAAAAATTAGCAGATTATATCGATGCTTTTCTGGAAACGGGTTATTTTTCGGTAGAACAAACACGTCAAATCATTGAGGCCGGAAACCGTTACGGATTGCCTTCAAAAATCCATGTAAATCAGTTTACAACCATAGGCGGAATTCAGATGTGTGTAGAGAATAATGTGCTTTCGGTTGATCATTTAGAAGTAATGAATGATGAAGATATTCAGGCGCTAAAAGGTTCTAAAACCATGCCTGTAGCACTTCCGTCTTGTTCTTATTTTATAAGCATACCTTATACTCCTGCCCGAAAAATGATTTCTGAAGGGCTGCCTTTGGCTTTGGCCTCCGATTTCAATCCGGGAACTACTCCAAGCGGAAATATGAATTTTGTGGTTGCTACGGCTTGTATTAAGATGAAAATGACTCCTGAAGAAGCCATTAATGCAGCTACGATTAACGGAGCTTATGCTATGGGAGTACAAAACGAAGTAGGTAGTATTACCAAAGGAAAAAAAGCTAATTTAATCATTACGAAACCCATTCCGAGCTACTATCAAATTCCGTATTCGTTCGGGACGAATTTGATTGAGAAAGTTCTTATCAACGGAAAAACCTTAGGAAGTTAATAGTATATTTGTGGACTTATCAAATCACGTGCTTTGAGCCTCTATAAAAGTCTTTTCAAACAAACTTCAATCTACGGAATTGCTACGGTACTTCCGAGGATGCTTACTTTTTTGTTGGTTCCGCTCTATACAGATAACCTTAAAGAAGCCAGTGATTACGGAGTAGTGACGATTGTTTTTTCGTGGTTGGTTTTTATGAATGTTTTCCTCTCTTACGGAATGGAAACCTCATTTTTCCGTTTTTATAATGCTGAGAACGACAGGCATAAAGTGATTCAAACCTCGATGATTTCGATCTTTTGGTCGTCTTTGATTTTCCTTTTTGTGGCTTTACTTTTCAGGGGTGATATAGCGACTTCGTCTTTTATAAATGTTGAGGTAGAATATGTCACGTATGCGATTTGGATATTGGTTTTGGATGCCTTAGTGGTGATTCCGTTTTCCAAATTGCGTGCAAAAGGAAAACCTAAAACCTATGCTTTCGTAAAGATTGCCAATACGACAATTAATATTTTACTGAATCTCTTCTTTCTACTTTATTTACCCGACTTGGCTCAAGCCAATCCGGATAGTTTTTTGAGTGTTATTTATGTAGAAGATTTTCAGGTAGGCTATATTTTTGTAGCCAACCTCATCGCTAGTTTACTTACGTTTATATACCTTTTACCAGATTATCTCAGAATCAAATGGCAGTTTGATTATGCTCTTTGGAGAAAAATGATGAGTTACGGATTCCCGATTCTCATTGCCGGAATTGCCTTTGCTATAAACGAACATTTTGATAAGATTCTCTTAGAGTGGATTTTGCCTGAAAACATTGCCAAACATGAGGTGGGTGTGTATGGAGCTTGTTATAAATTAGGGCTTTTTATGGTGCTTTTTGCTACGGCTTTCAGATTAGGAATTGAGCCTTTCTTTTTCAGCTATGCAAAAAACGAAAATGCTCAAAAAACGTATGCTCAAATCACGAAATTCTTCATAATTTTTGGTTCGGTAATTCTTTTGGGAGTGGTCGTTTTTGCTGATATCCTAAAGCAAATCATGATTTCGAATACTGCTTATTGGGAAGCGATGAAAGTAGTTCCACTTATTGTTCTGGCGAACTTCTTTTTAGGTATTTATCACAATCTTTCGGTTTGGTATAAACTAACAGACAAAACCAAAATGGGAGCTTATATTTCGATTATTGGAGCTGTGATTACACTGGCCTTAAACTTTATTTTGATTCCAAAAATCTCCTATATGGGTTCTGCAATTGCTACCCTTTGTGCTTACGGAAGTATGATGATTATCTCCTATTTCATGGGGCGAAAATATTACAACATTCCGTATGACATGAAGAAAATAGGAGTTTACTTAGGAATTTCTACGCTGTTTTCCATTGTTTATTTTTACGGATTCAGAGAAAATTATTTCATCGGAATTTCATTTATTCTGATTTATGCAGGACTTATATATTATTTAGAGAAAAATACGCTTAGAGCATTATTAAAAAGATAGCCATGAAAATCAACATCATCAACAAATCAAGTCATCAATTACCTAAATACGAAACTTCTGCTTCTGCAGGAATGGACCTCAGAGCAAACCTAACGGAAAGTATTGTCTTGAAACCTTTTGAGAGAATTCTGGTTAAAACAGGACTTTTTATCGAACTTCCTGTTGGTTATGAAGCTCAAGTTCGCCCTAGAAGTGGTTTAGCTCTAAAAAAGGGAATTACTGTGCTGAACACTCCGGGCACTATCGATGCTGACTATAGAGGTGAAATTGGTGTGATTTTGATTAACCTTTCTAACGAAGATTTCGTTATCGAAAATGGTGAACGCATTGCTCAACTCGTTATCGCTAAATACGAACAAGCAGCACTTATTGAAGTAAACGAGCTTTCTGAAACCCAGAGAGGAGCAGGTGGCTTTGGTAGCACGGGAGTTTAAACCGTTTTTTGAACCACTTCGAATATCACTCCTTCGTCACATTTCAACGTTTTGGCCGGATATTTCATTATCAAGGCATAATCGTGAGTGGCCATGATAATGGTTTTGCCATTTTGGTTAATTTCTTTGAGGAGTTGCATCACTTCTGAGCTGGTTTGTGGGTCTAGATTCCCTGTTGGCTCATCAGCTAAAATCAGTTCAGGGTCGTTGAGCAAAGCCCTAGCAATAGCTACACGTTGTTGCTCTCCACCAGACATTTGATGAGGCATTTTTTGAGCTTTACCTTTCATGCCTACTTTATCGAGAACTTCATCAATTTTGAGTTTGATTTCGTTATCGTCTTTCCAACCAGTGGCTTTTAAGGTAAACTCAAGGTTTTTATAAACGCTTCTGTCTGGCAAAAGTTTAAAGTCTTGGAAAACGATTCCGATTTTTCTTCTCAAATACGGAATATTTTTTTCTTTGAGTTTAGCCAAATCAAAGTCAACAATGCTCCCCTGCCCTTCTGTTAAAGGCAAATCAGCATAAAGTGTTTTCATAAAACTACTTTTTCCTGAACCCGTTTTTCCGATAAGGTAAATGAATTCTCCTTTATTGACTTCTATATTAATATCCTGAAGAATAAGACTTTTCTCTTGATAAATATTTGCATTCCTTAAAAATAACACCGGCTGATTCATGTTCAAATTATTTTTGGGTAAAGTTATGAATTTTTAGTTTCAGGTTTCAAGTTTCACGTTCTTTTTGTGTGAAATCATGAGTAAAAAAACTTGAAAGCAGAGACTAAAAATATTATCTTTGTGCCTTACGAAAAAAATCTATGGAAGAGCAGTTTATCGTTTCAGCCCGAAAATACAGACCACAGACATTTAAAGATGTTGTGGGTCAGAAAGCTATTACAGATACGTTGCTCAACGCTATAGAGAGTAATCATTTGGCTCAGGCCTTGCTTTTCACAGGTCCTAGAGGTGTTGGGAAAACTACTTGTGCCAGAATTCTGGCTCGAAAGATTAACCAACCCGGTTATGATGACCCAAATGAAGATTTTACGTTTAACGTATTCGAACTCGATGCGGCTTCAAACAACTCGGTTGACGATATCAGAAGTTTAATTGACCAAGTTCGAATCCCTCCACAAACCGGAAAATATAAGGTTTATATTATCGATGAGGTTCACATGCTTTCTCAGGCTGCTTTTAATGCCTTTCTGAAAACTCTTGAAGAACCACCAAAACATGCTATTTTCATCTTAGCTACAACCGAAAAACACAAAATCATCCCGACGATTCTTTCTCGTTGTCAGATTTTTGATTTCAAGCGAATTAC
>JBEBUB010000071.1:0-10121 GCA_040393445.1 Flavobacterium beibuense | reverse complement strand
TTTTCAGGGTCATAAATACGTTGTTTTTGCTCTGGAGCACGATCTTTTCTGACACCAATAAAGTTAATACTCTTTATTTTGGTATAGTCAATAGCTCGTTGTTTGATATTTTCTCTTTCCTGAGCATCATTCACGACATCAAGATATTGGTCCATTCGAATATCTTGGTAATACGGGTCGTATTCCGGTGTGATAAATTCTTCTCCAATCGAATAGTTGAACGGAATTTGCATACCCCATTTTTTCGGAAGTAATTTTCCGAGTTGTAGAGTGCTCACAATGTTATATTGATAACGGTCTTCACGACTTCTTTGGTTTGGAGTGTCTTCAAGCCCTCCGAAACCGATAGTGTTCATATTACCCGTAGCTGAGAATGTAGCGAAATCAGCAAAATTGGCATCAACACTCATCGTAGCAGCCATACCACCTCGGTTATCCATTTCAGCAAGACGGAGTTCGTTAAACCATACTTCACCTCTCACTTCACTGTTTGAAATATTTTTTACCCCCAACATTAACGTACGAACATATCCAAAGTTCGGATTTCCTTTGATACCGATTCTCAAATTGCTTGAAGAACCTCCTAGTTCAGAAGCATCTTTGTAGTAAATTCCGTTGTCTGAAGTAGGGATTTCATCCAGATTAGCACTCATTGCCAAAATTTTGAGTTTGGTAAGCAAGGCCAATTCTACTTCCATATCGTTGGCTTCCGGCCAAATGTCTGTGTCAATTACAGCTCCTTCCGGTGTAACTTTTAACGGAATTTCTACTTGATAGAAGTTTTGAGTAAAGTCATTTCCGAATCGGATAAAAGCAACCATTTGGTCGTCTTGTAAAGGTTGGGTTTCTCCATTCGGATTCGAAGCAGAAAGAAGAGGAAGTGCTTCAGCATGCAAGAACATTTTCAGCTTTTTATACTGACGCATATCAACATTCACATTTTTGAAAACCGCTCTTGAATCATTAGGCTCAAGACCTCCTGAGAAGCCTCCGTTTACACTATAAACTCTCAAAGAAAGCGATTGTTCGTTTTGATTAATAAGTGTGTTGTTTTGGTACAATTGCTCTCTTACCACTCCCGGAGGGGTTACATACGGAATCGGGTAACGATTTCCGTTTTCCTGAACGTTTACGGTCTGTACGTCAAAACCTGTGTTGTCAAGCAGATCTGTCTCGTTGTCTTCTTCTGGGTCAAGTGAATACGTATAACGTCTCCATTCGCTTCGAACTAAATCCAAAGAACCAAAACGAAGTGTGATTTCTTCTGAGAATCCGGTAAGGAACATTCTCATAAAACGAACAGATCTCAAATCAGATATTCCTCCAATAGGATCACCTTCTGTAATCGGAATTTTAAATTGAATCCATCGAGCAGGTGTAGTTGTTTCTCCGTTAGGGCCATAACCGGTCAGAGAAGCTGTAGTCTCCATTACGTTGGTTACATAATTTTGACCTTCCTGCATATTGGGTTCGATGTTTACGGTAAATTCGTAATATGCATCGATAGTGTTCATCGTGTTGTCACGGTTCACGTCTTCTACATCCGGATACGTAGTAGAACCTCTGTTGTTGTCTGAAAGCTGAACTGGAGAGTTTCCTTGAGTTCCGTTATATCTTTTATATCTTTCGATAATACTTCCTTGAGCAGACAAGAAATTCTCGTAATTATCTTGAGCAGGGTCATCAATTCCAGCAAAAGCAGGGAACATCTGAGCCTCTTCATCATCTGTAAGTCCGTTGAAACCTAAATCCTGAACGGCACGATTTGCGTCGTTTGTGTCAAAGGCATAAATCAGCGATTGCGAAGCCGGAACTTTACCCCAAGCTGTAGGCACAGTTGCTTGGTTGGAACCTGCTTCCGGAAGACCGTTTTCATACATTTTACGTCCGTCTTTCAGAATGTCTTCTGAGATTTCTCCCAAATTGATTTTGATAATTCCACTGTTGAACGGGTTGGCTGTATCTCCAGGGTTTCCAACAAATGGATCCAATAACCAGAATTGAATGTATTCTACGTTGGCTTGCTCAAAGTTTGTAGAAGTAATTCCTCTCATAATTCCACCCCAATTACTTTGAGGATTCGGAATCGTATTGGTTCCGTTTGCTAAAGGACTAAAGTTATAAGGCCCTCTTTCTGTAGGATAATATGTCAAATCCAAAGTTGGGTTTACGGTGGTTTGTCCTTGAGCAATATCGTTCATCGGATAAAGCTCTCTGATGTATATTCTTCTGGTTCTGTTGGATGCTAAATCGTTCTCTGTAACTCCTGAAGGACGTTGTGTCGTATAGAAAACAGGGTCGATGGTGTACCAAGAAAGTTTCGCTCTTCTGTAGCCCGAAGCCAAATCGTTATCTGCAAGTTCTCCACCATAATTCACAGGAGCAGATGACAAACTCCATGCACTAGCAGATTTCATATCCAAATTGGTTTGCGAACCTTCGAAATCTTCGACATAAACTGTAGCTTCCCCATCAAATTGGTCAGCTTTTGGAGTGTCTGATTTCAAGAAAGCAACTTCCCCTCTAACCGATAAATTCGATGGAACATCGGTATCCATATTCGGAAGTTTGTTTACTAATCTGGTGAAGAAAGGAACTTCGGTCGAATAGTTCAAGTTTACGCCATAAATCGTATTGTTTACAGATTCCTGTCCGTAATTTGATTTTTGAGTAAACGGCTTTTCTGCCATTCTGAGTAATGTACCTCCTACGACAAAATTATCTGTAATTTTATGTTCAACATTGAATCCGAAGAAACGTTTGGTTTGTTGCCCGAAAACGGCATTGTTTTCTACAGAAATTTCTACAGGAATTCCCGAAGCTTGAATCGAAGGATCTGTGATATAAACCTTACCTATTTGATAGTTTACCGTATAGTCAATTCCTTCCACTAAGATACGTCCTCCGGCACTCACCACAACCGAACCTTGCGGAATGTTGAATGCCCCGATAGAGATTCCGTCTCCTGCAGCAGAACGAAAACGACCTTTTAGTTGGAATTTGTTTTTATCGCTATCCTGTAACGAAGCCGCTTGAGTACTGCGATACATTTTTCTAAAAACGTACTTACGTTGATTGGCATTGTATGTTAACTCATCATCATAGTTTTCCAAAGGAGAATTAGGGTCTTGTAGTTTTTCGAAAAGGTGCTTCCCGAAAGGCTCCACTGTTGTAAATATGATTCGCCCTCTTTGTGGGTCAACTGTAATTCCGTTGAATGTGTTGTAACTTTGTTGTTGATTTCCGGCTCCACCTTGTCCGCCACCACCTCCAGGTCGTGGATCTGATTGTTGATTTTGTTGTCCTGCAGAACCATATTGTTGTTGGTCTGAAAGCGGATTATTTCCGCTAGCATTAGCTACGTAATCGAAAAATCCGTCTCCTCCCGGTTGAGGATCATTAGTATAATTCAAACGGTCTAAATGGAATACTTTCAATAACGGAGTTTCAGCTACATCTTCCGGTAGCTCAGCTCCAGGTGCTGGAGTAATATAGTTTAGCGGAGAAGGGTCTGTATAGAGAATGTTGAAACGGAATCCGTCTTGCTCTAACTGAGCACCACCCGGAATGGCATAGATGTTTTTCATCATCAAATTCCAAATCGGTTGGTTAACATTCGTAAGGTTACTTTTCAACATTTTTAGAATCAATGCCTGAGTAGTTGGCAAATCTTGACCTTGGTCATTTTGTCCTACAACTGTAGCATCCACCCCGTCTGTACCAAATTCCCCAACTTGATACACTTGTCCACCAATCGTATATTGATAAGCAACAGCCAAAACTTCATCATTGTTTAGGCGTTGGTTAAGGGAAATATAACCGAGTTGCGGATGATAAGTATATTCGTTCGGGTTTAGTTTTCGAGCATTTTCGAGTTTGATATAATCAGTTCCTTCATTAGCTGTTCCGCCCGGAATGTTGAATCCAGAGCCAGCAGTAGCGACATCTCGGATGTTGTTGTTCAAATATCCTCCTCCAGATTCGATTTGCTTCGGGTCATATTTGTTATTGCTGTTATTCGAAGGCGTATTGGCAGGAACATTAAAGAATCCGGTACTTGGGTTAATTACGACCACCTGGTTTGTTGGCAAGTTAGGTAATTGAGCTTCACCTAAATCCTGAAGTGCAATGATGTTTCTGTTGTTGAAACCATCATTCGGAGAAGCATTAATTCTGTTCTGACGGTTGGTTACCCAAACTTCAATACGGGTAATCTGAACCCTACTGTCAATAAGCGGATAGCTCTTTAGAGCATCGTCATATTTGTTTCGGAAGTATTGCGAAAGGAAATAGTGTCTGTCTGCATCATAATCTAGAGCGAAAATCTCGAAGTTCTCTAAAGTTCCACCACCTTCAGCTACAACACCTCGAGTTTGCGAACGTTGTTCGGAGAAAATTCCGGTTACTCGAGTTCGGCCAAATTGTAATTCCGTCTTCACCCCAAAAAGACTTTGAGCCCCTCTGATAAGCGAAGTATTGAGTGGCATACTCACATTCCCGACTTCAATTTTCTGAATGATATCATCTTCGGTTGGGATATATTCGAGCTTAATCATGTTTTGGAAGTCAAAACTCGATTGGGTGTCATAGTTGGCTGTTACTTTTAGCCTTGTGCCGACCATTCCCATAAGCCCGACACTGATTCGTTGGTCGAAATCGAACGAGAAATTCGAACGGTTTCTAGGAGAAAGGGCAGGATTGTCTTGTTTAGTAAATCGACCTCCTAAGTCAACTTCAACAGATCCTGTTGGTTTAATGTCTATCGTATTACTTCCGAAAATAGTTTCAAAAAACCCAGAATTTACGTAATAACGAGGTAATAAATCTCTTTGTTCATCCGGATTATCAGAATCCATCGCTCTGGATTTCTCTTGGAAATAATTTTTGATCGTTTCTTTGGTTACTAACTCTTCGTACTCTTTTGGAGTCAAAAACATAGGGTAATTGATGCTGAATTCGCCTACTTTAGTGTCAAAAACATAACGGTCTAAAACCGGGTCATAAGTGTAATAATCAGCTACACTCGGAGGATTTTTCAACTGAATACTTCCTACATCATAACCCGTGCTGTCTTGTGGAATTTCTTCCTGAGCATTTACTGTCGTACACAAAAAAATAAACCAAAAAAACAAACCGCCCGAAAGAAGTTTGCTTATTGTCGTATGCCACTTATTATAAATTGTTTCCAAAGAATTACAAATTTTTTAATGCTTGTTTAATGATGTTTTCAACCGAAGCCGAAGGCGTATCTTTTAACACCTTTTCAACTGCTTTTTCTGCTAATTTTCGGTTAAAGCCCAATACCTCCAAAGCAGATAACGCTTCAGATTTGTTTGTATTGTCAGTCAGGGTAGAAATTTCGTCCAAATCATACACTTTTAACACTTTTTCCTTCAAATCCAGGATAACTCTTTGAGCCGTTTTGGCTCCGATTCCTTTAGCTGATTGTATGGTCGCTACGTCTGAGCTGGCAATGGCTTCAATGACTTGTTTCGGAGAAAGTGAAGAAAGCATGGTTCTGGCAATTCCGGTACCGATACCCGAAACCGAAATCAACAATTTGAAAATTTCTCTTTCTGATTTTTCGACAAAACCAAAAAGCGTATGTCCATCTTCTTTGATATGCAGATACGTAAAAAGCTTAATGTTTTCACGCTCCGGCAAAAGTGAATAGGTATGTAAGGAAATATTAATGTCATAACCTACTCCTGCACAGTCTATCACTACGTTGGTAGGCGATTTTTCGACCAATCTTCCTTGAATGTGTGTAATCATTTTAATTTATTTTCTTTTTGAGTTGCCAAAAGGCAAAACAGCCTCAAAAGTAGCAAAAAAGCTGTATGTTAAACAAATAACTTCCGATTTTTTTAGTTTATAAGACGACTTTTAGAGAGAATCAACCTTGTGTTTCGACTATTGATCAGATTTTAAAATGAAGAACCAACATAAAAAAGTGGTATTTTTGTGTTTTTAATTCTCTTTTCTGTTGAAAATGACAAAAATAAGCCTGCTCTCTACCAAAAAACTTAGTCTACAAGAAAGTATCATTTTTTCTACTCCATATTTTCACTTGTTGGAAGAAGATTTTATTTCGATTGAGCTTTTGGATTTTAATTGTAAAGCAGAAACCGATATGTTGCTATTTACTAGCAAAAATGCAGTTTTGAGTGTTTTACAAAACGAAAAAATAGCGCTTTTAAAGCAAAAAAAATGTATTTGTGTAGGCGAAAAAACCAAAGAACTTTTAGTGAAAAATGGTTTTCAAGTGCTTGATTTTGCTCATTATGCAGACGATTTGACTCAGATTATTTCAGAGAAATACAAAGGCTTTTCTTTTTCTTTTTTCTGTGGGAATTTAAGACGTGATGTGTTGCCTGAATTCTTTAAGCAAAATCAAATTAAATTTGAAGAAATTCAGGTGTACGCCAACAAATTGATACCTCATAAAATCACAGAACCTATGGATGCCATTTTGTTTTTCAGTCCATCTGGAGTGATGAGTTTTTTGAAAGAGAACAACTTGGAAAACCAACTTTGCTTTTGTATCGGAAAGACTACGGCTGAGGCTTTACAACCTTATACCGACAAAATTATACTATCAAAAAAACCGACAATTTCCAGTGTTTTAGAGGAAGTTGTCGGTTTTTATAAGGTGGAATAAACAAGAATTACATCTGTTTTTTCACGTATTTTGTTAGAATCACGATAGATTGACCTTCGATTTTCCCTTCGATTTGTTCGTGATTGTCGTGTACAAGTCTAATGTTTCTCACAGCGGTCCCGATTTTAGCATTCAAAGTCGAGCCTTTTACATCTAAATCTTTAATTAGATTAACTGTATCTCCGTTTGCGAGAATATTTCCATTACAGTCTTTGTGTAATTCTGTAGCTGAATTCCCTAAATGGTCATTCGTTGCTTTTGCCCACTCAAGAGTATCATCGTCTAAATAAAGCATATCCAGAGCATCGGCTGCCCAACCTTCGTTTCTAAGGCGACTCAGGATTCTCCAAGCCACAACCTGAACAGCAGGAACTTCGCTCCACATTGAAGTAGGTAAAAAACCTTCCCAAAAAGCACTGTCTAGTTCTTCTCTTTTCTCAATTTGGTTTAAGCATTTCTCACTGATTAAAATCGAGCCTTCCATTTCGCTTCCTTTGGCAAAAGGCACTTGATAAATTGTTAAATTATCAGTAGCTCCGCTTAGTTCACATACGTTTCCGCTTCTTTGTCTGAGTTGTTCTTCTAATTTCATCCTAAATATATTTTAAAAAGTGCAAAAGTACATATATAATTGAGATTTAAAAGTTCAACTTGTTTACCTTTACGTTTTCCTAAAAAAGTAAGTCATGAAAAAATATATTGTCATATTAATAGGTTTGTTGAGTATGCAACTCGGGTTCGGTCAAGAATTCAGTAAAGAATCTGTGATTGCGTTTCAAGATAATATGAATACAAATTTCCGAAATCCGGAAACTAGTCCATTAAAAGAAGAAGATTTAGAAACGTTTGATGGTTTAGATTTTTATGAAATCAGCGAAAAGTATTTCGTGAGGGCAAAATTCATCAGAACACCTGATGAAAAGTCTTTCGAAATGCCCACCACAACAGATCGTAAACCCATGTATGTAAAATACGGAGAACTCCATTTTGAGCTTGACGGAAAAAATTGTCGTTTGGATGTTTTCCAAAATATTGAGCTTTCGAAAAAGCCACTTTACAAAAACTCACTTTTCTTGCCTTTTACAGATTTGACTTCAGGAGAGGAGAGTTACGGAGGTGGTCGTTATATAGAACTAGAAATTCCTCAAGGCGATGTGATGTATATTGACTTCAACAAAGCATATAACCCTTATTGTGTTTACAATTACAAATATTCTTGCCCCATTCCGCCTGAGCAAAATGATTTGCCGGTTGAGATTAAGGCAGGAGTGAAGAACTATAAGAAATAAAGCTTAAAAATAAACCCTTATAAAAGGCATAAAAGCTTCGCTGTAAATATTTCGTCTGTTGTTGTGAAGTACGTTATACCTCAATCCTATAGTTACGTTTTGAGTATTGTAGCCTACACCTAAAAACAAAGCGGTATTCCAAAAATTCTCTTTAAAGCCGTCATCAAAATTTAAGTTTACCCGAAGTTGCTCCAGCTCTGCCGAAAGTTGAACTTCCTCAATTGGGTTGGCCAAAAAGAGCAAACTTCCACCATAAGCATAGGCTTCATAATTTTCTTTTACTCTGATATAACTTCCCTGAAGCCCGACTCCGGCTGCGATATATTCGTTGAATTGATAGATAGCACTTGGGGCAACCATGATGTCTGTAAAGTTATTCCCGATGCTTAATCCGAGTCCGCCTCCAAAACGAACTTTATCCCAAAATTCATTTTTTGTGGTTTGTGCATTTAAAGTCGGAAAAAATAGGAATCCAATAAAAATACGTACTAAAAATTGATATTTTTTCAAATCTTTCATTTTGCTGAAAATTGTGTTGCTACAAATATAAATATTCGTAAATATAACTCATTATATTACACGAATTTTATGTAATTTTGTCGGATAAATTGTTTATTGATTTCTCTTCAAAAGAAAATATGGATAGATTTTCGTTTTTAAACGCAGCACATACTGATTTTTTTTCAGATTTATATGAACAATATCTGGTTAGTCCGGATAGCGTAGAGCCCAGTTGGAGGGCATTTTTTCAAGGATTTGATTTTGGAACTTCCCCTTACGGAGAAGATTTTGCCAACGAATTTGCTCATTATGCAAACACGCAAATCTCTACAGGACAAGCACCCGATAAAATTCAAAAAGAATTTGGTGTACTTAACCTAATTGAGGCATATAGAACTCGTGGACACTTATTCACGAAAACAAATCCGGTTAGAGACAGAAGAATTTATTCTCCTGATTTGAATATTCAACAATTTGGGCTTTCTGATGCAGATATGAATACGGTGTTCGATGCTGCCAGACAAATTGAATTAGAACCAACGACTTTAGCCAATATCATCTTCAAGCTTGATAGAGTTTATTGTCAGCATATCGGTTTGGAGTATATGTATATCAGAGATCCGGAAGTTCGCAAATGGATTCAAGGATGGCTTTCTAAAAATGCAAATACGCCTACTTTTACCGTAGAAGAAAAGAAACAAATCTTATCAAAGCTCAACGAAGCTGTTTCGTTTGAGAATTTCTTACATACAAAATACGTAGGTCAAAAACGATTTTCTCTCGAAGGAGGAGAATCGTTAATTCCGGCTTTGGATGCACTGATCGAAAACGCAGCTGAAAAAGGAGTAGAGCAGTTCGTAATGGGAATGGCTCACAGAGGTCGTTTGAATGTTTTGGCGAATATCTTCGGAAAAAGCACAAAAGATATTTTCTCTGAATTTGACGGAAAAGACTACGACGATACCCAATATTTTGACGGAGACGTAAAATATCACCTTGGGCTTACTTCAGATAGAGTAACTAAAAGTGGTAAAAAAATAAACTTGAATTTAGCTCCGAATCCTTCGCACCTTGAAACTGTAGGTGCTGTGATTGAAGGAATCACTAGAGCGAAACAAGATATGTATTTCTCGGAAGATGCTTCAAAAGTACTTCCAATTGCGGTTCACGGAGATGCTGCGGTAGCAGGTCAAGGAATTGTATATGAGATTGTGCAAATGGCTCAACTTGACGGATACAAAACCCAAGGAACCATTCATATCGTAATCAACAATCAAGTTGGATTTACGACAAACTATTTGGATGCTCGTTCTTCGACTTACTGTACAGACATTGCAAAAGTTACACTTTCTCCGGTTCTTCACGTGAATGCGGATGATGTAGAGGCAGTAGTTCACGCTATGTTGTTTGCTTTGGAATTCAGAATGAAATACAAAAAAGACGTATTTATTGATTTGTTAGGATACAGAAAATATGGTCACAACGAAGGTGATGAGCCTCGTTTTACACAACCTATTTTGTATAAAGCCATTGCAAAACACAAAAATCCGAGAGATATTTATGCAGAGAAACTCATTGCAGACAATATCGTAACATCAGATTTTGTAGCTAAAATCGAAAAAGAATATAAAGATATATTAGACGAGAACTTAACCGAATCCCGTAAAAAG
>JBEBUB010000070.1:0-10150 GCA_040393445.1 Flavobacterium beibuense | reverse complement strand
AGCGGACAGTTGTTCATTAAGCTGTTTTAGCTAAATGCTCATAATTTTCTTTTTGGAACTTTTTCAAGAATAATGAAAATTTCATTCCTGTAGATTCCTCAAAAGCTCTGTTGAAACCTTTAGCAGAACTAAAGCCTAACTCTTTAGCATAGCCCTCAATAGAGTAGTTTAAATACTTTTGAGATTGGAGCATTTCTGTGAGATAGTCCACACGGAGGTCGTTTATATAGCGTACGTAATCTTTCTGTTTGTAATCTTGAATCACTCTTGAAAGGTATTTCACATTGGTTTTCATAGCCTTTGCTAGTTTTGCCATAGTGAGGTCTTCTTTTATAAACTCTTTATTGATTTCAAACTGCTCCAGTTTTTTCAATATTTTGTTGATTACATCTTCTTTTATTTCTAAGGTCGAAGTGCTTGGTTCTGTCTCAGTTGCGACCGAAAGTAAGGGTTCTAAAGCAGGTTTGTTGCGTTCTTTTTGAGTCTCTATAAATTGTTTGTAGAGTATCTCAAATTTCCTTTTATAGCGAATATGACGTATCGCTAGCAGTAGCAAACCTAAGGTTATCAGTGAAACAAGAGCTATCAGCCATTTGTTACGGGCTTCTTTTTGTCTGAGGGCATTTTCGATACGATCTTTTGAAGCTAATAAATTCTCGGTATCATATTTCTGTATTTTGACCGCTATATTTTTATACTGGGTGTTGAGAAGCTTTTCGGCTTCTATAAGGCGGTTAGTATAGTAGAGTTCTCTTTTAAGGTCTTTTTTCTGTTGAGCATCTTCTATCAGATAATAATAGTTTTCAGCCATATCGTCTCTGAGGTAGCCGGTTTGGGCAAAAAGAGAATCTACGTTTTCAAAATAAGGTATGGCTTTAGAGTTTTCGCCTAAAGCGATATAATTTTTTCCCATAAAAAACCAAGAAATCATTTCTTGTCTGTCATTTTTTTGCTCAACAAGGTAGGGGAGATATTTTTGGAGGTCTTCTAGCGATTCTCGGTAATGCCCTAAACTATATTTGTTTATAGCTTCTGAATTTACAAACATGATTTCTATTTCACTTTCAGAATACTCTTTGGCTTTTTTAATTCCTAATTCATTAATTTCTGAACATTTCTGAAAGTTGCCCAAACGATTATGTAGGATTCCGCATAAATGAAGTGAATTCAAATATCCCTTTTGATGTTTTTTGTCGTTTTGAGTGTCAAAATATGCTATACAAGCCTCCAGAGGCTGCAAGGCTTCTTCAAAATTTCCTAATCTATAAGCCGCCTGACCAATGGCATATTTGACTTTATGCTCTAAGTATTTATTTTCTGTTTGCTTTATGTATTCATTAGCAAGAAGATAATATTCTAAGGTTTTATCCCATTGATTATATGTATAATAAGAAACTCCTTTCGTATATAAAGCACTACCTATAAGTTCATTATTTTTAGAGTTTTGAGCTATTACTATGGCACTGTCTGCATACTGTAGTTTTTTATCTAATGCAGATTGCCAATTTGCCATATTACGATAGATAGTTACTAGAGCTTCTGTATTGTTTTCAGCTTGAGCTTTTTGGGTATAAATACGGAAATAATGCAGAGCATTGACTGTATCTTTCTCTTTAATAAGATGATTGATATAGTTATCTAATTCTTGTAGTGTTTGATTTTTTAGCGTATCTGCACGTTGAGCACATAGGGTAAAAACAAACACAAACTGCATCAAGAAAAATAAGAAAGCTCTCATAATATTTCTTGTTTTAGAGATAAAATTCAGGTTAATACAATTCTATAATCAGAATTTTGGATGCGTATAAAGGTATAAAAAAAAGTTAAACCTCCCTAAAAATTATCCATTTTTACTCAGAAACTTTTGCAAACTGAATTTGAATATTCAATTGGTATAACGTGTTGTAAAGCAAATATTTATACTTGGTTTTTTGATGGGAAATATTCGGAATTTTTCCGAATATTTCCCATCAACTGTTTGTTAAAGGAGACTGTGACCTCTAATTTCACCCACAGAAAACTACAAAAACTGTATGAAATTATGAAAACTTGCTATCACCTAATTCGCCTTTTTTTATGTCTTGGGTTTGCGCTACTTTTTAGTTGTTGCAGCTCAGATGAATTTACCTTAACTGAAGAAAACAATACTCTTGTCCAAAGGCAAAATATAGCTAACTCTTATGAACAAACAGGAATACTTTATAGCCAGATTTATCATGAATATCAATTAATCCATTCGGATTCTAGTTATTCTATAAATCGAATTATTACTGAAGTAGAAAAAATAATTGCATTGTCAACAATCTATAATGAAAGTATGGAAGCCTATTCCTCTATTGATAATGCTGTTATTCAGGACATTATTTTTAATCACAGCAATATTCTTGAAAATTATATAGAGAATTCAGCATTGAGCCCTATAGCGCAACAACTTTTTATAGGGGTAATAGCTTCTTTAGATAATACTTCCCATAATGAACAACTTGATACTCTTATTGATTTTGAGCATCATGTTATGAAAGATTCTCTCCTAACTTCTTTAGACCAAAAAATACTGTTGAATAGTAGCAGCATTATGAGGCACAGTTTAGATAACGGAGATGATACTGACTGGGACAATTCAGGAGATACAATTTTAAAGGCAACCTTAATTGGTATGAAAGAAAATACTAGCAAAGCCATTGTTATGGCTGTAGTAGTACAAGTATTTATCCGGCAACAGACAGAAGATAAAGTGCCTGATGAAATGTCACCATAACACGTAACCTTAAATTTTTTATACTATGTCTATTAAGTACAAACTTACTCAAAAGGGTGAGCCTGGTGTTACCGGTGGTGGCACCAAAAAGTGGTATGCCTCTGTAGTTACAGATGGCGAAATGAGCGTTGATGATTTGGTAAAAGCTATCGAAAAGTTCAGTGCTTTGAGTGAAGCAGACATCAAGGGAGTGATTATCGCTCTTGAGAATGTGGTTCAGGATGCTCTGGCAGACAGCAAAATCGTAAGGCTTGAAAAATTGGGAACTCTTTACCCACGAATTAGTAGCGAAGGAGTAAACAACAAGCAGGACTTTATTGCAAGAAGCCATATCAGAGGAATCAAGGTGTTGTATAAGCCGGAAACCGCATTGCAAACGCTATGAAAAATGCCGGTTTTGAAAGGCGGGAATAAAACAGCCTTGTGTTAGGGTAATTGCAGGCGTGCAACAGTCTAACTGCACGCTTGCAATCAACAAGTTGGACGCCTGCAACCAAGCCATTGCACGCCTGCAATTTGTTAAAGAACTACAGTCTCTTTAAAAGCCTTGCTCTATAAGAGGACTGGACGGGGCAACCCGAAGTGATTATTTATTAACCATTTAATTTTATTAAAATGAACAAAAAAACCTTTTTTTACCCGACCCGTATCCTGCGGGCGGTAGTATTGATTTTTATGGCACTGTGGTGCCATACGATGGTTTATTCCCAACAATCGGGAATTGTATTGAAATGGGACTCTCAGGTAGGCTGTCTGGAATATGAGGAAGACAGGAAAAAAGAAGCCTTTCTTGAAGATATTGAAGAGGGAGAATGTGTCAGAGTTTGTGAGCATAGTATTGTAAACTATACGCTCACAGGAAGTAATATTGCCTCGGTGAACTGGAATGTTGCAGGAGGAACCATTCAAAGCATTACCGGAGGAGGGCTGATTCTGGAAGTGGAGTGGGGAGCCAGTGGTGGTGGAGCGGTCAGCTTTGATCTTGTGCTAACAGATGACACTATAATTTCCAAAACGCTGTGTATAGAGATTATAGACGGACCCTTTGCTGAATTTACTGTCGTAAGTCCCGGTGGCGGAGACCAGTTCTGTGCTAATGTTCCTATTTACTTTACCAATCTTTCACATCCGGACGGAGGGTCACAACTGGTCTCTTATTTTTGGGATTTTGATGATGGTGAGTTTTCTTCTGCTTATGAACCGTCTCATATTTATACTACTTCGGGTTGGTATGAAGTAAAATTACAGGTACGCAACGAATGTAATTGTGTCGCTACTTATGCTATGAAAATTTTCATAAGTGAAACAGCATTGCCTATATCTTGCCCTACGGTGGTTTGTGAAGGAGCTGTCGAAGTCTATACTGTAGAGGGATCTGAGTGTGAAATATATTGGGAAATAGAGGGCGGACATGTGCTTTCTTACCCTAATTCCACTTCCGTACAAGTGGTTTGGGACAATATTGGTCCTGATGGCTATGGGTATGTGAGTGCTAAAAGCTCTTGTCAGTGTCCGAACTGGACAACAGTCAAGATACCCGTTGTACCGTTACATGGTGTTATACAGGGAGAAACCGAAATGTGTGCTCCAGACCAAGAACGTTATCAATTACCGCAGTGGCCGGGTACTTTTTATGAATGGACATTAATTGATTTAAATGGTAATCCTCCTGGAACAATGTTAATCCATACCGACCAGCTCAATGAAGTAATTGTAGATGGTGTATATCCGGGAAAATACCTTCTAAAATGTACTTATACAAATGCTCTTCATGATTGCGGAGGTTCAGCAGAATTATTAATAAACATTAAGCATACCCTTGAAATCGATGGAGATTTTGAATTGTGTCAAGGTGACTCTTCAACATATTCTAGTAATATAGGAAGTCCTTCTACATGGAAGCTTTATAAAAATGGAGTTCACCTGACCACCAGTACAGCATTAATTTTCCCATATACTTTTATTAATGATGGAGTTTATCAGCTTAAGGTAAGCCATCCTGATGCCTGTAAGGAAGTTACAAAAATTATTAAAGTGCACTCTACGGGAGCTTTGTCAGGAAGCATCACCGGTGATACTGTAGCCTGTACAGGATTGCCTTATGAATATTCTTTCCCTTCTCCGGGCAGTAGCTATAACCTGGTCTGGTCTGTTGACGGAGGAAGCATACAGGGGCCTGATATGGGCAATCAGGTACAAATCGTTTTTGACGATCCCGTTCCTTCTTCAGGATATTATGAAATATCAGTAATCAAACAGCTAAAAAATGCCCCTTATTGTGAAAGTGAGCCTAAGACCTTGCACGTATATCCAAAAGAGTCAGGTGCTGTAGTGCAAAATATAGATGATGAAGACCTTTTTTGTCCGAGTTCATTTACCTCTTTCTCTTTCACTTCTCCGTATATGAGTGAGATAGAAGATATCTTATGGAAGATAGAAAGTGATGCCGGAAATTCTAACTTCGGAAACGTAGTTGATGGTCAGGGGACAGACAATATAGAAGTGTCCTGGAACGAAATCTTTATGGGTAACAATACAGGTAAAGTAATTTTACAAATACGTTTTTGTGGAAGATTAGAAACGTTTGAATACCCGGTTACGCTCCGCCCAACCCCTGTTTTGACTTGGACAGACGGGTTAACAACCGTATGTGCAGGAGAGTTGAACTCTTTTCAGCTTTCATTCGAGTCTGATGTGATTTTAGAATCAGGAGAAATAGTATGGGATTTAGGCCAAGGAATAACCCATACAGATTATATTACTACTCCGGATGATACTTTTATTAGCCCTATTATGCACTATCCGAATACATTTGATGCTGATATAAATATTGAGATATCTGTAACGGTGAATGGTCCTAACCAATGTTTGGTTCCTGCCGTTGTATATAAGACAATTACGGTGAAACCTTCTCCTAGAATAGCTGTTACTCCGGGTTATAATTATGCAGTATGCCCGGATGCTTTCGGGAATTACAGCACTCCAACACTTACCGCCAACCTGCAGGCAGGAGTTAGCCTTACAGGTAGTATTAAGTGGTATAAAGTAGGGAGTCCGGATGTATTGGTAGGCACAGGAATGACATTTGTAGTTACTCAGGCTGAAGGCCCGGGCTATTATTATGCTCAGGCAACAGCAACTAATGGCTGTACGGAAAGATCCAGAACTTTCCGGGTTGTAGTGCAGTGCCCGCAACCGAGCTGTACTTTGCCGTTTACCCCTACTGTTACAGCAGGAATAGCACAATTTACAGATTGTCATACTTTTAAGTTAAGCGGAACTTTTAACAATTCAGGTTCTATGGCATTTGTAAATTGGTTATATTCTTCCAGTCCGGGAATGATTATGACCAGTTCAGATAACAACAATGCCGAATTTACAGTTACTGCTCCCGGAAATTATATGGTGTTCTATAGAGTGGGATATCATAACGGTAGCGGTGATATCTGTACGGTAACCCGTACGGTACACATAAAAGTGCCTTATATTTCGGGAATACGTTATGAAACGGTTTGCAACGGAGACGGAACTTTTGATGTAACCCTGCTCAATGACTCTACTCATATTCTGACAGATGCTGAGCTAGATGATTTGGTATATACATATTATATTAATAATATCATGGTACAGTCCGGAAGCTTAGAGGACTATACTGCCCCTTCACTAGGAGCAGGCACCTATACTCTGGCTCTGGAGCTCACTCACCCTGATTATCCGGGTATCCTTACCTGCCGTGCGGAAACCGAGGTTACTCTGGTAGTTCCCGACACAAGTTTTACGATTACTCATGACCCAAACTGTGTAGAAAACAAGGCTACTTTAACTTTAAATACACCTACGCTACCTGATTACCGGTATGAGTGGGGGTTTAATGGAACTACATTTATAATTACAGATCCTGGAATTCAGGAGACTTTAGTTAATTTGCAATATGAAGGTGGTATAGATCCTTCAGAAATCACCTTAACCATTACCGATCCGGGAGGTTGTACTTTTATTAATAGTGAATCAACAGATGAAATAGTTTCTCAAGCTAATTTCCAAGGAAATATAGAGGGCGGAGGTCCTTATTGTGATGGAGATATTGCGACATTGACTTTTATAACTTTAGTGACTCCCCTTCCTGATGCTTACCAATGGATGCAAGGGAATACACCTATACCGGGAGCCACTTCATCCACCTACTCCCCAACTCAGAACGGAAGCTATTGGGTAATACTCTATAACGAAGATGGTTGTGTTGATAAATTAACTCCTTCGGTAACGGTTAACTTTTATCCAAGACCTTATGTTGACCTTACAGGACCTGACACGGTATGTGCTGATACGGAGTTTACTCTTCAGGGTAGTGTTAGTGGGGGTGGTACACTTCAGAAACGATGGCTGCGTAACGGGTTAGAGATACAGCCATGGAGCATATCGACTCCTGTTGTAAAAGAATTTACCGAAACCACAGCAGGTATTTATACTTATCGTCTGGAAGTACGCATACAGGGTAATAACAGCTGTTATGAATGGGCAGAATTTCAGGTAGAGGTACTGGAACTTCCGGATGCCGACCCTGATTATGATATTTTTGATTGTCAGCCCTATAGCGTAAAATTATATATTAATTCTCCTATACCCGGAGCTACCTATCTGTGGAGTAACGGGGACAGCGGTTCGGATATTGTTGTCAACGAAGGAGGGGCTTATAGTGTAACTGTAATTACTGCAGATGGTTGTAGTAAAACCGTTCAGCTTTTTGTTCCGAAAAGCCCGGAAATCTACCTGTGGGTATTCCCTTCGGGTTGTGCCGAATTCTGTAAAAAAGAAATAGAGCAGGGCATAACGCTTCCTGCCCCTAATGCTTCGTTTGAGCATTACAGCTGGAATGTGGATACCATTCCGGATTTGTACGGAAGCGGATTTTCACCCGATTACACCATAAATCAGCTGGGGAAATTAGATGTAACTCTTGAAAATGAGTTTTGTAGCGTAACCAGTGACCCGCTTGTAGTTTCTGAAATTAAGGATTGCAAGGAATGCAAGCTGCGGTTGGAGCTTAAAGAAGACAAACGTATTGATAAGCCTTATTTGTATTACCTGCTTGCCGGCACGATATATAACGGATTTGGCCAGGATGTTACCATAAGCATTTCTTCGGCTACAGGTGATGGTATTTATATTCCGTCAACAGTAGTTGTGCCTTTTCCGGGTTCTTATACCTTTAGTCCGCTCACGTTTATTCCGTATGGTGGTTTTTCAGGCGGAACTTCCTACATCCGTTTTGAAGTGCGGGATTCCAAAGGAAACCTGATCTGCTTTGATGAGGTGAAGATAGAATATTCTTCGGCCGGACAAGCACGACCAGTGGTAGAGAATAGCCTGAAAATTATGCCTAATCCGGCTCAAACATATACAACACTGGAGTATGACCTGGGTGAGAGCACACAAGGTAATATTCGGGTATTTGATATGACCGGTATTCAGCAGTGGGAACAAAAGATTACTGAATCAAAAGGTAGTATAAACTTTGATGCGTACCGCCTGCCGACCGGTAATTATGTGGTAGTGCTGTTTGCTGACGGCAAAGCTATAAACCAACAGATATTGATCAAAAAATAGATTAGATTGTTAATTAACCGGACTGTCGCTGTCATTCTAAACGAAGTAGAGGAATCATATTTCAATTTTTTTTGATTCTTTCAATTCTTTTGATTGTACTTTGACAGCCCTTACAACACCAACCTCCCGTTATCCTGAGCTTGCCGAAGGAGAGGGAGGGCAGTGTTGTAAAAAAGTTTATATTTGTAAACAATGCATTAAAAAACAACCAATTATGAAAAAACAACTACATACAACCGTTCTATTCTCCATTTTCTATTTTCTATGCTCTATCTTCTCACAAGCACAAGAATACGACTGGCAATGGGCCTTTCGTGGTGGTGGAACCCAACAAAGTGGAACCGGTGCAACGTGGGGGGGAAAACTAGAGCAAATTTATGATGTAAAAATTGACCAGGATAATAATTATTATTTTGCAGGTACGGTACTCAATTATAATCCTTCTTTTAAAGGAGAAGACATTACCAAATATGGTACAAATGCTACAGATAATGATATTTATATTGTCTCGTTGGACTGTGAAGGGAACTTCAGGTGGCATACTACCATAGGCGGACATGTAGGTGCAGAATATAAAGTTTCTATGGCATTGGATACGCTTGGGGGCTTATATTTATCGTTCAGTACTTTTAATATTGCACGTCCTAACAATAGTGATGTACCGCCTCATTATGCTCCCGGAGTAGCCTTGGGGCCAGTCTTTTCAAATATTCCTCATGCTGATGCTCGGCAAATAGCCCTTATAAAATATGATACCGATGGTAATTATCTTTGGCATCACATGCCGCAAGATGAAAATGTTACGGCTATCCAAACAGATGGTTATTTTTACGGTGGAGGAGGAGCCTATAGTATTATTTCTGAAGCTGACGGCACTTTGCATTGGCATTGTTATTTTTTGGAGGGCAATCACTTAGACGGTCAGCTAGTTGTAACCGAAGCCATGTCACCGTATCATGTTATATTGAAATATGACAAAGACGGTAATTATCTAAGCCATATTCCTATACCTTTAGGAGGTTCAATTAATAATAGTAATGTAAAATTGTATTATGAGACACTCACTCAACGGTATTATGTGGCTATTGGACTACAGACTGCAAACTCCATTCCCTCTTGGGACGGAGAAGAGCTTTGTGGGGCCATCATTGCTTTAGATAATCAAGGAAACGAATTATGGAGTCATACATCTCCTATTATACCTGGTACTAATGCAGCAGTTGTATCTCTTGCAATCGATAGCCAATTAAACATTTATCTTGCGGGGAATGCAGCCAATCAAGGCGATGATGCTACGGAATTTGCAGGATATACCTTTACGCATCATAATTCAGGCCCCTACTTAATTAAACTAGATTCAGATGGTAATCTTTTATGGGGGACGAATTTGAATCCCCCTACAGGAGGTACAGCCGCCGCTTTAAATGCTTGTGTTGGATGCAAGGGAAGAGATTTAGCCATCAATGGAGACGAGATAGCTATGGCTACAGGACTTCACGAAAACTATTGGGGTGATTTAGCTATGCCTAGGTTGTATGGTCACCAACCGGATCCTGTTTTAATCCGTTTTGATAAAGAAACAGGTGTGCCTTTTGCTATGCACGATATAGAAGGTCCCGGAGGTGTTCGTGATGAGCTAATGACCGTAGCTGTAGATCACAACGGTAATTATATTGTTGGGGGTTATGGCAGAAGTACTTTGTTTCTAAATCACGATACTATAGACCCGATTTATTCTATGGGCGGTGACAGTGATTTTTTTGTGGCTAAACTAGCCAAAAACAC
>JBEBUB010000069.1:0-10174 GCA_040393445.1 Flavobacterium beibuense | reverse complement strand
TTAGTATTTATAGCATTGCATACGATTATACCGCATTTGTTCTTGGAAATAAAAAATCCTGAGAAACTCATCGAAAATACAGAAGTAATATCTATTGCTTCAAAACTGCTTATTGTAGCGGCTTTGTTTCAAATTTCAGACGGAATTCAAGCAGTGGTTTTAGGGGCTTTGAGAGGTTTACAAGATGTAAAAGTTCCTGCTGTGCTTACTTTTATTTCGTATTGGGTTATCGGTTTCCCGACTTGTGTCTATTTAGGTTTATATACAGATTGGGGAGCAGTAGGAGTTTGGACAGGACTTCTTATTGGTCTTTCGGTAGCTGCTATATTACTATTACTTCGCTTTGAAAAACTCACAGATAGATTGAAGGCTAAAAAGTCTGAAAATCTTGAAATTAAAAACGTTGAATCTTAAAATTTAAAATATGGAACTACCAAAATTTGTATTGGCAGACAACACGGATTTCCCGGATGATATTTTTGTAATTCACTTGGATTTCCCTAGATTTATCATCAATCTAAAAGATGACGAAGTTGAGTTTCTTGAAGAGTTAAATCCCGAAGACGAAGAGGAAGCAACCAACGAAATGGAAATGCTTGTCGAAGAGGCTTCAGCATTCTATGACCGAGAAATGAAACGTTATGAAGAAGAATAATCTTTTCAGATTATTCTTCTAAAATCGTAAAATTAAATGCTCCCATATCAGACGGATTCGTTCTTGGGTTGCCTAAAATATCTTGTGTTCCGTTTGATAAATTCCAATCAGCAGTTCCTTTGGCTGCTGAAGTACTCAAAATTCTAAAATCGCTAGAAGCCGTATTCACAAACTCTACTTTGTGAGTGTTAAAACTTGTCGATATCAAACAATTCTGAAATAATTCTGCATTATCAAAATCATACAACGGATTGTTAGCAAAACGATTGGTTGTGTCTATGAATTTTATCAGCGAGTGATTGAAGTTGTAGTTGAAAACCGAATTTTCAGCCTTGTTGATGTTTAATTCTATGTTATTTGCTCCAAAAATAATACAGTTGTCAAACTGAGCCGATAAAGGCAAAACTCCTTCTGTAGTTTCATACGTATTATCCATAATCAAAGCAGAATAAGTTCTGGAGCTTCGGTTCCAATAGTTCCCGATGGTGGAATGGGTGAAGTGATACTCTCCTCCAATTGTCATAGCAAGCGAACTTTGTCCGGCAGCTCCGATAACCGTATTGAAAGCATTGATTTTTCCGGTTTGAGCCATAATCCCAAAACTGGCACTGTTGTAAATTTGAGTGTTATTGAGTTCTAAAGGAGCATCTTGCACTAAAACTCCAATAACTGAATTTTTGATAATAGCATTTGAAATCGAGTTGTTCACACTTCCACTAGTTAGCCAAATAGCACCCCATTGTCCGGGAACTTCAGCAAAGAATGGTTCTAGCCTATCTCCTTCAAAAACGGCAGGTTCCTCGAGAGCTCCATTCACTTGAAGTGAAGCATTTTGAGCTACAATAATTCCGGAACTGTCGTGAAAATGCACTTTTGCTCCGGGTTGTACTTCCAGTGTTTTTCCGGTTGGGACAGCCGCATAACCGTAAATGACATAAGGTTTTTCGTTGGTCCAAATCAGTTCGTTTCCGTTGATTGGGTCATTTTCGTCTAAGAAAAATCCGTAAACAGAGTCTTCACCAATTAATAAATTTTCATACACTCCGTTTTCATCCCGATGCGGATACAAGAAAATAGCATCCTGAACCAAGGTTACCAACTCTACTTTTTGATAATTTGGTCCGGAATCAAATTCGATTTTGTCAGTATATAAAAAGGAAGTTTCAGAATTGGCGTATTCGTTATAATCGATGGTAGTTTCAATGAAAATAAAGAGACTGTCTTTGGCTAAAAGCTCAACGTTTTGGAAAATCTTACCTGACATTCCGTCAACCATCAGGCGGTATTTTGAATCTTCGCCTTCGCCTAAGCGAACACTAGGAATCACGATGTCTGAACTACTTCGGTTATAGACTTTTAGGGTGTAAGTACTTGAGCCAATATTCGTGAAAACCGTATCTAAATAGACTGTATCTCTTGAAAATTCAAGCTTTCCTTTGCTGGGTGTAAACTCAAAATCTTCTCGACAAGATACTGCAGAGAATACCAAAAAAGCTATAAAAATATATGACAGAAACCGCATGGAAATTTTGTTTTGGTAAAAGTATGAAATATCCTATAAACGCTAAAATCTTTGGTATAGTATTTGAAAAACACAGATTACAAGCGGTTTTTGTTTACCGTTAAAATTTTAAATATCTGATTGTTGTTTATTAATAGAAAATTGTATCTTTACAACCTGTTATTCATTATATTAAATGCTTAAAAACTACGTTACATATATCGCTGTTATTCTACTGTTTTTTGGCTCAATGAGCGTAGTGGCTCAAGATAAAAACAGAGATTCGGTTCAAAAAACCGAACAGCTAAACTTTTACCCAAACCCTGTGAGTAACGGGAAAATTTACCTTACGTCAAACACGACTTCGACTAAAGAAGTTGAAATTTTTGATGTGTTAGGAAAATCAGTTTTTAAGGTTTCTACAGCTTCAAAAGAGATTAATATCTCATCTTTATCTACCGGAGTTTACATCATCAAAATCAAAGAGGGAGAAGTTTCTGCCACTCGAAAGTTGATCGTTAAGTAAAGTTATTTTGAATTTTGAAGACTGTTGAATTTCTCAAACAATTCAACGGTTTTTTTGTTAATCTCCTCAAAAGAAAGAATTTCTTTTGTTTGGTAGAAAAACATAAAGATATACGACTTAGAATTGTTTTCCTTTAAAATATGTTGATTCAGCCTGTAGGCTTCTCTTAAAAGTCGTTTGAAACGGTTTCTGTCAACCGCATTTTTGAAATATTTCTTCGATACAGATACGCTTAATTGAAAAGGTTCTTCTGAATTTTCGACCTCCATAAAAACTAGTCGTAAAGGATACTTCGCTACCGATTTACCTTGAGTAAAAAGCTTATCGATGAGCTTTCGCTGTTTTAGTTTTTCGTTTTTAGGATACGTGAATTTCATTGGTCAAAAATACAAAAAAGCATCTTCTAAATGTTCGATTTCATACTCTAAACCTTTCGGAACGATTCCGATGATGTCAAAACGGAACTCCACATCTAAATCGTTGGAAGTGATATATTCATCCATAGCTTTAACCAAGAGTTTGATTTTCTTTGGGTTAACAAACTCTTCCGGACTCCCAAAATCAACTGAAGTACGAGTTTTTACTTCGACAGCGATGAGTAAATTTTCTTTTTGAGCAATAATGTCAACTTCTGCTTTTTGAAATCGCCAATTCTTATCTCGAATCACAAAACCTTTCGTAGTCAGATATTTGATAGCCAACTCTTCGCCTAATTTCCCTAAGTCATTATGTTGTGCCATGTTTTATCGGTTTACAGAAATTCAACTTTAGTAGATTCTCCCACTTCAAAACGGATTTCTTTCCCGAAAATCAATGCTCTATTATCAGACAAATGCCCTGCCGGAAAATCAAAACAAATCGGGATGTTGTATTCTTGAGTGATATCTAAAATAATTTCGGAGGCATTCCTACCAAACGGAATCGAGTTGTCGTGCATATCCGTCATACCGCCTACGATAATTCCTTTTACTTTTTCGAAATATCCGTTTCGCTTCAAATTCATCATCATTCGGTCAACGTGGTAAAGATATTCGTCTAAATCTTCAATAAATAGGATTTTATCAGTCGTATTTATAGAAGATTTCGAACCTAAAAGACTATACAGAATAGAAAGATTTCCGCCTACTAAAGTTCCTGTTGTTTTACCTTTTTTGTTGTATGTAGAATTTGGAACTTCATAAGAAATAGCCTCTCCGAAAAGGGCTTTTTTCAAAGTTTCTTTGGCTTTTTCATCTGCTTTCGGAACGCTAAAAGGCATAATCGAATGCAAAGTGGCTACTCCTAAGTTATGAATATGACTGTGTAAAACCGTTACATCACTAAAACCCATAATCCATTTTGGTTTATTCAGAAAGTTTGAAAAATCGATTTTATCGATGATTCTCACAGTGCCATACCCTCCACGAGCACACCAAATCGCTTTAATTTCCGGATTGTCGAGCATCTCCTGAAAATCATTTGTTCTTTCTTCGTCTGAACCTCCTAGTTGGAAATTATCCAATCCTATGGTCTTACCCAATTTTACATTCAAACCCCAACTTTGGAGTAGCTCGATAGCGGGTTGAGCCTCTTCGGGAGTGAATTTTCTAGCGGTGCATACCAAGGCAACCATATCGCCTTTTTTGAGGTAAGGAGGAATTATCATGGGTTTTGATTACTTTTCTTCAAAGATAAAAACATTTTATCAAAACAAGGTTTTGGGTTAACTTTGTCAAAAAATAAAAATGTTCAAAGCCTTACATTTTGCCTTTCTGTTTTTGTTGACTTCCTGTTCAGCTCAAACCACTCTCACCGAATCTGATTTGAAAAACGGAGATTTAATCTTTGTAGAAGCTCGAAAAGAAAACCTTTCAGGAGCTATCAATAGAGTGACTCAAAAATCTGAAGTTGCTAATTTTGATCATTTAGGACTTATTGAGATTTCTTCCAACGGAATTTTTGTGCTGCATGCTTCGCCTGAATTGGGTTCTGCGAAAGAACCTCTGAAAGATTTTTACGAAAAAAACCTGGAAACCCAACAAGAAATGGTGATTTATCGCTTGAAAAAAGAATATCAATCAGCCATTCCGAAAGCGATAGAAGAGGCTAAACAAATGTTGGACAAACCATATAACTTCACCTATATTTTGAATGAAGAGAGTTATTACTGTTCTGACTTTGTTGAAAGAGCTTTCAGAGAATCAGGTGTGTTTGAACACATCCCGATGAATTTCAAAAACAAAGAAGGCGAAATTGACTCATTTTGGATATCGTTTTACGAAAAAATGCAACTCGAAGTTCCGCAAGACCAAGCCGGGACCAATCCGAATCAATTGGCAGGCTCCGAAAAACTGATTCGATTAGGTAAATTCATCAGAAACTAATTACAAATCAAAAGGGTTAGGAATGTTTTAGCAAAAGTCCGTATAAAATTGCGTACTTTTGCCCACTATAAATCTCAAGGTTATGAAAAGCAACAAGTCTGTTATTTATTGGCTTCTTACGGGTTGTTTACTTCTTTTTGTAATGGTTATGGTTGGTGGAATTACTCGCTTGACCAATTCCGGACTTTCAATGACCGATTGGCATTTGGTTACCGACACTTTCCCTCCACTTTCTCAAGAAAAATGGGAGCAAGCCTTTGAAGAATACAAGAAATTTCCTGAATATCAGAAAATAAATGTTCATAAAGATTTTACCCTTGATGATTATAAATTTATTTATTTCTGGGAATGGTTCCACCGTTTTATCGGAAGAATTATCGGGCTAGTATTTTTCATTCCGTTTGTATATTTCCTTATTAAGAAAAGGCTAGATAGAGCAACTATCATCAAATGTTGTATTTTGATGGCGATGGGTGCTTTTCAAGGATTTTTAGGATGGTTTATGGTAAAAAGTGGTTTAGTTGACCATCCGGATGTGAGCCATTTCAGACTTTCCCTTCATCTTACGTTTGCTTTTATCACGTTTGCTTATACACTTTGGGTTGCTTTAGATTTGATGTATCCGGAGCGAAATCCTGCCATAGAGCCTTTAAAGAAAATTGCCAAAATTGCTTATATAATTCTCCTGATTCAAATTATTTACGGAGGTTTCGTGGCCGGACTTAATGCCGGAATGATTCACAACTATTGGCCAATGATGAGTGAAGGCAAATTTATACACGAAACCGTTTGGATAGAGCAACCTACTTTGTTCTTGAATTTAGTAGAAGGAAAAAGTGGGGTGCAATTCGTTCACCGAACTGTAGCTTATTTGGTTGTAGCAGCTATCGTATATTTATTTGTAAAAAGCCGAAAATTTGCTTTGAGCAATACCCAGGAAAAAGGAATCAAAACGCTACTTTATTTTGTGTTTATACAATTTGGTTTGGGAGTGTTAACGTTGTTATATCAAGTACCACTTTGGCTAGGATTGGCTCACCAAATGATGGCATTTTTACTGCTGAGTGCAATGACTTTCACTTTGCATAGATTGAGCAAATAATCACCCAATCCAATTCTTGAAATCAGTAACTCGTTCTCGACTCACGATGATTTCGTCTTCTTTATAAGTGTTGAGAATAATTTTCAGTCGAGAATTACTATACACTTGAATTTCTTTAATTGCTTTTAATCCAACAATAAATTTTCGGCTTACTCGAAAGAATTCCTTTGGATTGAGTTCACTTTCCAGTTGCTCTAAGGTGGAATCCATCAGGTAATTTCTGTTTTCTGTGGTATGGATGTAAGTCCCTTTGTTTTCACTGAAAAAACATTCAATTTCTGGAGTAGTAACAATTTTTAATTGCAGACCCACTTTTACCGAAAAGCGTTCTTTGTATTGTTTCTCTTCTGAAACGAGTAAACTTTTTATCCATTGAAGGTCTAAACCTGCTTTTTTATTTTCTCGTTCTCTAAACTTTTCGACAGCATTAGCCAATTCTTTTTCGTCTATTGGCTTGAGCAAATAATCAATACTGTTGAGTTTGAAGGCTCTCAAGGCATATTGGTCATAAGCTGTCGTAAAAATAATAGCACTTTTAACCGGGAATTGCTCAAAAATCTCAAATGATAATCCGTCTGAGAGTTGAATGTCCAGAAAAATTAAATCAGGAGAAGGGTTTTCAGCAAACCATTTTAGTGATTCTTCAACAGAATGCAACATTTGGCTTGCTGAGATGTTTAATTTCTCGAGTTTTCTGCTGAGCAATCGAGCTGCAGGTTTTTCGTCTTCTATGATAATTACGTTCATTCGTTTAATCGTATTATGAATAGATTATTCCCAATTTTGATTTTTCTTTCGGTCTTTCTCCATAAGTTCTTTGATTTTTCGCTCTTCCCAGTCTTTTCCAAACATGAGGTGAAAACCAAAAACACTTACCCCATGAGCCGCAAGACCTATTCCCCAAAAGAAAGCAGTAGAGAGATTATTCCAACTAAAAAAAGCTCCTTCTTTGTTCCAAAATTGATAATTGCCTATCAAAAGAAGAGTGTTGATTATAATATACACAGCCAAGTGACTATAAAATCCTTTGATTTTTTTTACTTTTTTAGCGGCTATTTCGTATCTTATTTCTTCGTCTGTCGGTATTTTATGCATGATGTTTAAGTTTTAAGTTGTTAGTAAACCGAATACTGAGAACTGAATTACTCCCAATTTTTTCTGTCTTTGTTTTCTTTTTCCATGAGTTCTTTGATTTTTCGCTCTTCCCATTTTTTTCCGTATCCGAAAACCTCAAAGGCATGAAAAGTAAGTCCCATTCCCCAACCTAACATCGGAAACCAAAACCATTGAAATTCGGCATACGTATAAAGGTTTAGAAAGATTAAAAACGGAATTACAAGACAGTAAGTCGTTAAGTGTCCGTAAAATTCTTTGAGGTCTTTCACTCGTTTTTTTGCTTTTAAATAAGCAGCTTTTTGGTTAAATTCTAGTGTATTCATAATCTGTGTTTGTTTGGTTAATATAGGTAATCGTATTCTAAAATAATCTGAACTCTCTTCGATAGTCACTACTTTTTTGGTGAGTATGCCATATCGATTCACGATGTTTTGAAGTCCGACGCCTTTTCGGTTATTTAAAGTTTCTTTTTTCTGTAAGTTATTTTCGACTACTAAATTTCCTCCTTCAACATAAATTCGAATATGTAACGGTTTGGTTGAGCTGGCAACGTTGTGTTTGATGGTGTTTTCTAATAAAAGTTGTAATGACAACGGAACTACTTTAGCTTCCGGAATTGCTATATCTTCGGGAATCTCAAAAGTGAGGCTGTTTTCAAATCGGATCAGTAAAAGGTTCATATAGGTTTTAGCGAAATCCAATTCTTCTTCAATCGGAACCAATTCTTTATCTTTTTGTTCTAATACATATCGATATATTTTAGATAGCGAAGTAGTGAAATCTTGAGCCATATCCGGATTTTCTTCGATAAGCGAATTCAACACATTCAAACTATTGAACAAAAAATGCGGGTCAATCTGATTTTTCAGGCTTTCAAACTTAGCCGAAGCTGTTCCGGCGATGATTTTCTGTTCTTTGAGCTTGGTTTCTTGCGTTTGTTTATAAAAGTAAAAAGCATGAAAAATAACTACAATAATAAAAGTGATGAATAGAGTAACATAATAGTGAGCCGGGTTTTCGTGACTAATAAAATATTGAAAGTTCTTTTGCCCAAAACCCACAACCGTCACAAACCGAATCAAAAAAACTGCTATCAGCGAAAGCCCGAGACTAATGACAAAACCCAGAGGAATTCTATATTTACTCCATTTGGAATTGCTCCAATCTACATCATTATTAAAGTATTTGAAAAAAAGTACGTTTGCAGTTGTGAGCACAACTCCATAAATCAGATATCCAAGGATTTCTTTTCCGAAGCTAGAATTTATCACGAACTCTCTTCCGTTCAATGCTTCAAATCCCCAAGCCCAACCTGAAATGACACAACTGATAACAATTCCGAGAATCAGGATTTTGAAAAATAATTGAATAGCTTTTCTCATATTAGTTGCGTTTGTTTTCACATTGTTGAGCTAGTGTTTTAGCCCTTTCTAATCCCCAATTCGGGTGAAATTCGGTTTCAGGTTTAAAAGTAGCAAAAAGTTCGATTGCTTTTTGTAGGTCTTCACAATAATCTGCTGGATTCCCACCCATATATTGAGAACTATGCATATTAAACTGAACTCTCGTAAAAGCCACTCTTGGATTGGTTGGGTCAAGTTTTGAAGCTCTGTTATACACCTCCAAAGCCTTATTCATGCCTCTCATTCCGTAGGTCATTGGGTCATAGATTATCCATCCCGTATCAATAAAAGTCTGAACCACTAATAACTCAACATTTTCCGATTGTTTTTTGAGTTCTCTGTCTAAAAAATCCTGAGATTTTTCCAGCATTTTTGCCATTTTCTCTTTATCAGATGAAAGACCAAAAGAACCCAATGAGTTCGTTAGAGCTACATAATAACCCGGTAGCCAATCATCTTGTGAGTTTTCGGCTATCTTTTCAAAAATAACAGCCGATTCTTCAAAGTTTCCTTGCTCAAAAAGTTTGATGCCTTTTTTCATATCATCTTCATACGAAGTCTGTCCGCTCACAATAATGGAGAGAATCAGCGAAGCAATAAATAGTAGAATTCTAATCATGTTCTGAGTTTTTAGTTAGACAATAATTTGATTTCTGAGGCAAAGGTTGAAGTTTTGATTGTGCTGTGAAAAAATATCTGACCGAACTGTCATATTTCTAAGATGAATTGTAAATTAGCTGAAATAAAAATAAAAAAGAGCCATTCATCAAAATATCACATTATGAACCCGACAATAAACATCCTATCAGAAGAGACACTTTCTAATCAAAAATATAACCTGAGAAAATTCGTTTTTGAATACCAAGAACCCAATCAAGAAAAGCAAATCCATACCCGAGAAGTTTTTCATCGAGGCAACGGAGCAGCCATTTTGCTTTACAACAAAGAAAAGAAAACGGTTTTGCTCACAAGGCAGTTTCGTATGCCTACGTATTTAAACGGAAATTCAAGCGGAATGCTCATTGAGGCTTGTGCCGGAACGCTTGATGAAGAAAACCCGAAAGAATGTATCATCAGAGAAACTCGTGAAGAAACAGGTTATCATATTGAAGATGCCGAAAAAGTTTTTGAAGTGTATGTCTCTCCGGGAGCGGTGACAGAATTGATGTATTTATATGTAGCGGAATACAGCCCGGAAATGAAACTCAGCAAAGGAGGCGGACTTGATGAAGAAAACGAAAACATTCAAAATATTGAATTATTATTTGAAGAGGCTTTAAAAATGGTTGTTTCAGGTGAAATCAGAGATGCAAAGACTGTGATGCTCTTGCAGTATTTACAGTTGAAAAACTATATCGGGTAGAATAAAATTGAAATAAAAGTGTGCAATTGTTCTGAAAATTCCTGAATTTCTGAACTTGAAACTTGAAACAAAAGAATTATCTTTGCACCCTATGCAACACAACGTACTTATTTTAGATTTCGGGTCACAATACACACAGCTTATT
>JBEBUB010000068.1:0-10264 GCA_040393445.1 Flavobacterium beibuense | reverse complement strand
ATTGATGCATAAATAAAATAATTAAGGTACTAAATTAAAAATCCCTGAGAGAAGCTTTCAGGGATTTTTTTTATGTCGATATTAATTTTTTTTAACTTTTTATTGTGATATCTCTAGTTAATAGTATAATTTTGTGTAATCATTAATCGAAAAGTAAAAATGAAAAAGGCTTTATTATTTTCAGCATTTTGTTTTGTTTCCTATTCAGGGTTCTCTCAAGGATTTGAAACAATAGTTTTTGCAGCAGAAGACGCAAGTAAACTATCAAGAGATTATATCAATCCTTTTGTGAAAGGATTTATGTATAATATGAATTCAGGGTGGTACACGACGGCTAAAACTCATAACAAGTTTGGTTTTGATATTACTATAAATCCAAGTATATCATTAGTTCCAGGTTCAGATGAATATTTTGATTTTAATCAAAGCGATTACCAACACTTGTCTTTGCCTAACGGAGAAACTTCATTACCTACTTTGATGAGCAGTTCAAACCAAACTACTATGGTAAACGTAAGTATTCCTTATGGGAATGATACTTATAAAGTTTCTGAATTTGAAATGCCAAAAGGAATTGCAGGTGATTTACCCTTAAACGGAGTTCCGTTACCGATGATTCAGGCTGGGGTAGGATTACCTACTCGTACGGATGTTAAGTTACGATTCCTACCTACCATAAGTTTTGGAGATAGTGGAGAAACGAATCTTTTCGGGTTGGCTCTGCAACATGATATTGGGCAATATTTAAAAATCTCAAAATTACCGCTTAGCTTAGCTGTCCTTGGAGGGTTTACTACCTTAAATGTTAACTATGGAATAGAAGAAGATGAGGAGATTCCTAATATAACTGTTAACAACGGAGAGGCTTCTTTTAAGACAACAGCATGGACATTACAAGCACTTGCTTCGCTTGATTTTAAGATAGTCACTATTTATGGAGGTATAGGTTATCATGCAGGAAAAACTGATGTGAAATTAAATGGTGATTACCATCTTACGTATAATATAGAAGACGAGAATGGAAATGTTTGGGGAGTTGTTGAAGAAACCGTAACAGACCCTATAGATCTCCGCTTTAAAGTTAACGGGATAAACGCAACTCTAGGAACTCGTCTTAATCTAGGCTTCTTCAAAATATTTGCTAGTTATACGATGCAAGAGTATAACACCATCAACGGAGGGATTGCGTTTAGTTTTAATTAAATAAAAACTAAATTAATTCTTAGTATATTAGTGTATTTTGTAACTTTGCACAGTTTAAAAATAACACAATTAAAAAATTAAATAAATGAAAGTAACAATTGTAGGTGCAGGAAACGTAGGTGCAACCTGTGCGGATGCTATTGCTTTTAAAAGAATAGCAAGTGAAGTCGTTTTATTAGATATTAAAGAGGGATTTGCTGAAGGTAAAGCCCTTGATATTACTCAAACTCAAACTACTTTAGGATTTAATACTAAAGTAACAGGAAGCACAAACGATTATTCTAAAACAGCAGGAAGCGATGTGGTAGTAATTACGTCAGGTATTCCTAGAAAACCGGGAATGACTCGTGAGGAGCTTATCGGGATCAATGCTGGAATCGTTAAAGGAGTAGCAGAAAATATTTTGAAACATTCTCCAAACACGATTATCGTTGTGGTTTCTAACCCTATGGATACGATGACTTATTTGGCTTTGAAAGCAACTGGACTTCCAAAAAACAGAATTATCGGAATGGGTGGAGCTCTTGATAGCTCACGTTTTAAAACCTATTTGTCTTTAGCACTTGACAAACCTGCTAACGATATTCAAGGAATGGTTATTGGAGGTCACGGAGACACAACTATGATTCCGCTTACACGTTTAGCAAGCTATAATGGAGTGCCTGTTTCTGAATTTTTGACTGATGAAGAATTAGCAAAAGTAAGTGCAGATACTATGGTTGGTGGAGCAACACTTACAGGTCTTTTAGGAACTTCTGCTTGGTATGCTCCTGGAGCTTCTGTAGCTTATTTGGTTGATAGTATTTTGAACGACCAAAAGAAAATGATTCCTTGTTCAGTAATGCTTGACGGAGAATACGGACAAAGCGACATCTGTATGGGAGTACCTTGTATTATCGGTAAAAATGGAGTAGAGAAAATCGTTGATGTGGCTCTTAACGAAAACGAAAAAGCTTTGTTTGCTAAAAGTGCTGCTGCGGTTCGTAGTATGAATGATGCTTTGGCAACCGTTTTATAATAAAATGTCATAACAACCATAATAAAAGTCATCTTGAGCTAGTCGAAAGATGACTTTTTTCTATTTAATCAAAAAATAAATTGGTTAATCGTAGTTGAAGTTATATATTTGTCCGTTTTTTCGTATAAAATCAAACCAAGATTTTAGAAGAAGAAAAATAACTAATTAAAACCTAATTCTTAATTATAATGCAGAACAAAGGACTCATTAAATTTTTTGCAATTCTATTTGCACTATTGTGTATTTACCAACTCTCATTCACTTTTGTTACAAGCAAAGTAAAAAGTGATGCTGTGGCCTTTTCAGGAGGAGACAGAGATAAAGAATTGGCTTATCTTGACTCAATAAAAAAACAACCTGTTTACCCGATTTTCGGATATACATTCGAAGAGGTTGAAGAAAAACAAATCAACAAAGGTCTTGATTTGGAAGGTGGTATTAACGTAACCCTTCAGATTTCAGTAAAAGACATCATCAGAGGATTGGCAAACAATTCACAAAATCCGGTTTTTGGAAAAGCTCTTGCTGATACAGATAAAATCCGTAAGGCTCAAGAATCTTACCTTGATGCTTTCTTCAGAGCTTTTGATCAAGCAAACAAAGATGCAGGAAGTGCTGTAAAATTGGCTTCACCTGATATTTTCGCTAACAGAAATTTTGATGATAAAGAAATCAACATCAATACTTCTGATGAGGATGTAAAAAAAGTGTTGGCTAAAAAAGTTGATGAGTCTGTAGAGAGTGCTTATCAGATCTTAAGAGAGCGTATCGACAAATTTGGAGTTACTCAACCGAATATCCAAAAAATTGGAAATACAGGAAGAATCTTAGTAGAGCTTCCGGGAGCTAAAGATGAAGTTCGTATTAAGAAACTTTTACAAAGTACGGCTCAACTTGAATTCTGGGAAGTATATAAAATGGACGAAATTGGAGGCTTTTTAATGGCTGCCAATGAGCAACTTAAAAAAGAACTGAAACCAGCTAAAGAAGAAGTTCAACAAGATTCTACAGAAGTAAAAAGCAGTATTGAATCCTTGCTTACAGATGAAACAGATAGTCTAGATACACCTGATTTAGGACCTATCATTGAAAAAATGGTGGCTTTTGGCGGTGGTCAAGTTTTGGGTTATTACAGTGTGAAAGACACAGCTGAAATCAGCTCTTTTTTCCGTAAACAAAACATCAGAAACCTGCTTCCGGCAGAACAAAGATATGTGAAGTTTTTATGGAGCAAACCAACAACATTAAACGTTATAGACAAGCAGGTAGTGATGCCTTCAAAAGATTTAAAATCTGAAAAAGTTGAAGTTGTTGAATTATATGCTATCAAAGGAAACCGTGACGGAAAACCCGCTTTGAGCGGAGGTGCTGTTGTGGATGCTAAATCAGACTTTGACCAATTCGGAAAACCGGCTGTGTCAATGAGAATGAACTCAAACGGAGCTAAAGAATGGGAAAAAGTAACTGGTGATGTAGCTGCTAAAAAAGGAGCAATTGCTATTGTGCTTGATAACCAAGTATATTCTGCACCAAACGTAAATGAAGCTATTGCAGGTGGAAATTCAAGTATTTCAGGAAACTTCCAACTTCAAGAAACGATTGACCTTGCAAATATTTTGAAAGCAGGTAAACTTCCAGCTTCTGCAGATATCGTTCAATCTGCTGTGGTAGGTCCGTCATTAGGACAACAAGCTATTGATAACGGTATGATGTCGTTTATGATTGGTTTTGTTATCGTATTGTTGTGGATGGTTGTTTATTATGGTAAAACAGGTATGTATGCAAACGTAGCGTTGGTGGTGAACTTATTGTTCATTTTCGGAGTTTTAGCTAGTTTAGGTGCTGTATTGACTTTGCCTGGTATTGCCGGTATCGTACTTACGTTAGGAACAGCAATTGATGCGAACATCATTATCAACGAAAGGGTAAAAGAAGAGTTACGACATGGTAAATCTCTAAGAGAATCTGTTGATTATGCCTTTACTTGGAACGGAGCGTTATCATCTATTTTTGATGCGAATATCACAGGAGCTTTAGTGGCTATTATTTTGTTCATTTTCGGTTCAGGACCTATTCAAGGATTCGCAACTACACTACTTATCGGTATTGCAACAACGTTGTTTACAGCTATCTTTATTCCTAAGCTTTTCATTTACGGAAAATTAGAGAAAGGAAAAGATATCAAATTCTCAACTCCATTTACTGAAAAATGGTTTGTAGGAACAAATTATAACTTCTTAAGCAAAAAGAAAATAGCTTATGTTATTTCAGCTATTGCGGTTGTTTTAAGTATTGTGTCACTTTCTACTAAAGGTTTGAACCCGGGAGTTGATTTTGTTGGAGGAAGATCTTTCCAAGTGAAATTTGACCGTCCGGTTGATGCTAACGAAGTAAAAGAAAAATTAGAGGTAGCTTTCGGAAGTGCAGAAGCAAAAACTTTCGGTACAAGTGACCAATTGAGAATTACAACTAAATATAAAGTAACTGAAGAAAGTACTGAAGTTGATAACGAAATCAACCACATGCTTTATGATAACTTGAAAGAATATCTACCTTCAGACCTTAGTTTTGAAGAATTCATGTCATCTCACGAGGATAAACAATTAGGAGTAGTTCAATCTACTAAAGTGGGTCCTACGATTGCCGATGATTTGAAATATGATGCAATGAAAGCGGTTATCGGAGCTTTGGCCATTATGTTCTTGTATATCTTAGTGAGCTTCAGAAGATGGCAATTCTCTTTAGGAGCTGTTGTAGGTCTTACACAAAACGTAATTATTGTTCTTGGAGTTTATTCAGCTACATATAGCATTATGCCATTCAACATGGAGCTTGACCAACACTTGATTGCTGCTATCTTAACCGTTGTGGGTTACTCAATTAACGATACGGTGATTGTGTTTGATAGAGTACGTGAGTTCTTGAGAAACAGACAATCGCTTCATACAGGCGAAGGTTTCATCTCGACAGTAAATCACGCTTTGAACACTACTTTGAGCCGTACGATTAACGTGTCTTTGAGTTTAACCATCGTGTTATTGGCTATCTTCTTCTTCGGAGGTGAGTCACTACAAGGATTTATCTTCGCAATCCTTATCGGTATTGTGGTAGGTACGTTTACATCATTGTTTATCGCTACTCCAATCATGGCTGATACGATGATTAAAAGTGGTGCAGACAAAATTGTTGAAGAAGAAAACAACGAAACAGTAAATACAGAAGCTTAATTAAGCACTCATATAGCATAAAAAACGGCAGGTAATTCACCTGCCGTTTTTTATTTGTAGTAATGTAGAGAGTTATATATTATATTTTATATGGTAATATTCACTTGTAGGAAAGGAATAAATAACCTACAAGGCAGAATTTTAATTAGTTCTCAACAAAATTTACAAGCTATTAATCTAGGAGATTTAAGTTCGGGAGTTTATTTGTTGAGCATCAAAACCAGCGAAGGAAACCTTAGCCAAAGAATTATCAAAAAATAAGAGCTAAAAGCCTAAAAATAACAAAGCCCTGATTGTAGTCAGGGCTTTGTATTATGTATGATTTAGTTTCTTAGAAATCTCTGTTGATATCCCAAGCTTCAAGATAATCAGCTACTCGTTTTACGAATTGACCTCCAAGAGCTCCATCAACAACTCTGTGATCATAGCTATGAGAAAGGAACATTTTCTGACGAATTCCGATAAAGTCTCCTTCAGGAGTTTCGATAACTGCAGGCACTTTACGGATACCTCCAAGAGCCAAAATACCTACTTGTGGTTGATTGATAATCGGAGTTCCAAAAACACTTCCGAAAGTTCCCACGTTAGTTACGGTATAGGTTCCACCTTGAGTATCGTCCGGTTTTAGTTTACCCATTCTAGCACGGTTAGCCAAATCGTTTACCGCTTTTGCCATACCAACCAAATTCAATTGGTCTGCATTTTTGATAACCGGAACAATTAGGTTTCCGTTTGGTAGGGCAGCAGCCATCCCTAGGTTAATATTTTTCTTTTTGATGATATAATCGCCATCTACAGAAATGTTCATCATCGGGAAGTCTTTCAAAGCTTTCGCTACAGCTTCCATAAAAATTGGAGTGAAAGTAAGTTTTTCGCCTTCTCTCTTTTCGAAAGCATTTTTCACTTTGTCTCTCCATTTTACGATGTTGGTTACGTCAACTTCTACGAATGATTGAACGTGAGCCGATGTCTGAACAGATTGCACCATGTGGTGAGAAATTAATTTTCTCATTCTGTCCATCTCGATGATTTCGTCTTGCCCGTTTACAGAAACAGGAACTGCTTGTTTAGCAGGTTCTGCTTTTGGAGCTTCTTGTTTAGCTGCCGGTTGAGCAGGAGTTGCCACAGCAGGTTGTGATCCTCTGTTTTTCACATACTCCAATATATCATTTTTGGTTACTCTTCCTTCTTTACCTGTACCATTTATAGTTTCAAGTTCAGCAAGAGAAACACCTTCTTCTTTAGCAATGTTTTTAACTAGCGGAGAGAAAAACTTATCAGAATCAGCGAAGTTTACTTCTGTAGTTTGTTTTGCTGTTTCAACTGTTTTAGCCACTTCAGCCACAGCTGCAGCTGGAGCCTCTTGTTTAGTAGGTTCTGCTGCTACAGCACCTTCTCCTTCGGTTTCAATTATAGCAATAGTTTGACCTACTTGAACCAAATCGTCTTTCTGAAATAATTTTTCAACTAAAATTCCAGATACTTCAGAAGGAACTTCACTGTCAACTTTATCGGTTGCAATTTCAAGTACCATTTCATCTGCTTCAATTCGATCACCAACTTCTTTTAGCCAATTTGTGATTGTTGCTTCGGCTACGCTTTCTCCCATTTTAGGAAGTTTCAGTTCAAATCTTGCCATAATATTGATTGCTGTATTGTTTTTTAATGGTGCAAATGTAGTATTTTTTTTGTTAAAAAGTCCAAGACAGGAGAATTTAATGCCTCGAAACCGTGCTTAAACCCATAATTTTTTATTCCGGTTTTTGGTTGTTAATTCCAGTAAAACTGAGGTATCAAAAAGTGTCAAAATGTCATTTTTATAATATTGGCAGCTCTTTTGCTTTAGAAAAGGCGAAATGAAATAATTTTACTCAAATTATGAATACAGAACATCAGAACGAAGAACATCAAAATTTAGAAAATCCGGTTGAAAGCCAGGAGAATATGGTAGAATTATCAGTTGAAGAACAACTCAAAGAGGAATTAGGAAAAGAAAAAGATAAATTTTTACGCCTTTTTGCAGAATTCGAAAACTATAAAAAACGTACGACAAAAGAGCGAATCGAATTGTTTAAAACTGCCAACCAAGACGTTTTACAGTCAATGTTGCCTGTTTTAGACGATTTTGACAGAGCTATGGCAGAAATCTTGAAATCTGAAGAAAAAGTTTTGGTTGAAGGAGTTCAACTCATTCACAACAAACTCAAAGATATCTTAGCTTCAAAAGGTTTGGAGCTGGTTGAGCTTAAAGCAGGTGATGCTTTTGATGCTGACTTTGCAGAAGCAGTGACACAAATTCCTGCTCCAAATGAAGATTTAAAAGGAAAAATTGTTGATGTTATCGAAAAAGGATACAAATTAGGAGATAAAATTATCCGTTATCCGAAAGTAGTAACCGGTTTTTAATATAAGTATTGAATTTGTTTTCACACTTCAATACTCAATTCTATAATAGATGAAAAAAGATTTTTACGAAATATTGGGAGTTGGTAAAAATGCCACACCTGAAGAAATCAAAAAGGCCTATCGAAAAAAAGCTATCGAATTTCACCCTGACAAAAATCCGGGAGATAAAGAAGCTGAAGAGAATTTCAAAAAGGCAGCCGAAGCTTATGAGGTGTTGAGCGACCCTCAGAAAAAAGCCCGTTATGACCAGTTTGGTCACGATGCATACACCAATCAAAGTGGAGGATTTGGCGGAGGCGGAGGTATGAATATGGATGACATATTCAGCCAGTTCGGAGATATTTTCGGAGGTGCCTTTGGAGGCGCTTTTTCTGGTTTCGGAGGCGGAGGCGGAGGTGTTCGTAGAGCCAAAGGAAGCAGTCTTCGTATCAAAGTAAAACTTACGTTAGAAGACATTGCTAACGGAGTTGAGAAAAAAGTAAAAGTAAAACGAAAAATAAAGGCTTCGGGTGTTACTTATAAAAACTGTACGACTTGTGGTGGTCGTGGTCAAGTAAACCGTATTGCCAATACCGTTTTCGGACAAATGCAAACTTCGATGCCTTGTAATGTTTGTGGAGGTTCAGGTCAAATCCTTGATCACAAACCCGCTAATGCAGATAGTCAAGGAATGGTTTTCGATGACGAAACCGTATCAATCAAAATTCCGGCTGGAGTTGTTGATGGAATGCAACTTAAAGTTTCCGGAAAAGGAAATGATGCTCCAGGAGCAAACAGCGTTCCGGGAGATTTAATCGTAGTTATCGAAGAAATAGAGCACGAATTCCTAAAAAGAGAAGGCGAAAATCTACATTATGATTTATATGTGAGTGTGGCCGAAGCTGCTTTGGGAGCTTCCAAAGAAATCGAAACGGTTTCCGGGAAAGTTCGCATCAAAATAGATGAAGGAACACAATCCGGAAAAATATTGCGTTTGCGTTCTAAAGGAATCCCGAATATCAATGGTTATGGCCACGGAGATTTATTGGTTCACGTAAATGTTTGGACACCTAAGAAACTTACCAAGGAGCAAAAACAGTTTTTCGAAGATAACCTAAATCACGAAAATTTTGTTCCGAAACCTGAAAAATCAGATAAATCATTTTTTGAGAAAGTAAAAGACATGTTCTCATAAAATATAAATCTTCAATTTTATTGTTAGCCACGAAATGCGAGAGCTTACACGAATTTAATTTGTAGTAAATTTGCATTTCGTGGCTAATAAATTTTATCTTTGACTCTCTAAATTCAAATTACAAATGCCAAACATACTCGAAGTAAAAAACGTAGTAAAAAAATACGGAAATTATACAGCGCTTAACGATGTTTCCATCACAGTCCCAAAAGGAAGCATTTACGGACTTCTAGGTCCGAATGGAGCAGGAAAAACCTCACTTATACGAATTATCAACCAAATCACAATGCCAGACAGTGGAGAAGTTTTTCTTGACGGAGAAAAATTAGCTCCTCACCATGTGAAACACATCGGGTATATGCCAGAAGAAAGAGGTTTGTATAAAACGATGAAAGTAGGAGAGCAGGCACTTTATTTGGCTCAGCTAAAAGGTCTTTCTAAGACAGAAGCCAAAAAACAACTCGATTACTGGTTCGAACGTTTCGGAATTCAAGAATGGTGGAACAAAAAAATCCAAGAGCTTTCAAAAGGGATGGCTCAAAAAGTTCAGTTTATAGTAACCGTACTTCATAGACCTAAATTGCTGATTTTTGACGAACCTTTTTCAGGTTTCGACCCGGTAAATGCCAATATCATTAAAGACGAAATTCTAGAGCTTAAAAAACAAGGGGCAACCGTGATTTTTTCAACCCATAGAATGGAAAGTGTTGAAGAGTTGTGTGACGAAATTGCTCTGATAAACAAATCTCAAAAACTTATCGAAGGACATTTGGTTGATGTAAAACGTCAATACAGAACCAATACGTTTCAGGTGGGTGTGCTTACAGACAATATCGAAGGGTTGATATATGACCTTACTCAGAAATTCAAAGTAGCTCAAACGGATTTTAAATCGTTGAATGACGAACTTAAATTAGATATTTCACTCGGAGATTATACGTCAAACGAACTTTTGAGTACGCTTTCAGAAAGAGGTAGGGTAACTCATTTTACCGAAAAAATTCCAAGTGTAAACGAGATTTTCATCAGAACCGTAAAAGGAGAGTAACTTTAATTACGAATTAATAATTACGAATTTCAACCTGAAACAAAATATAAAATGAGCATCCTTTCATTAATCATAAAGAGAGAATTTATAGCTAAAGTCCGTAATAAGTCGTTTATAGTAATGACTTTTCTCAGTCCGTTATTGTTTGTCGGAATGGCAGTTTTAATAGGTTATTTAGCAAATATCAA
>JBEBUB010000067.1:0-10377 GCA_040393445.1 Flavobacterium beibuense | reverse complement strand
ACCCGATTGGGTTTTGAAGTTGATTATGACCGAATTATCTTTTCACCTGCTTTTCGTTCTTTGCAGGACAAAACTCAGGTAATTCCGCTTTCAAAAACAGATTTCGTTCACACCAGGCTCACTCACAGCCTCGAAGTTTCGGTTGTGGGTCGTTCTTTAGGTAGAAGTGTCGGGAAGTTTATTTTAGAGAAATATCCATACCTCAAAGATTTAGGCTACGAAATCAACGATTTTGGAGCTATAGTGGCTGCTGCATCATTGGCTCATGATATTGGAAACCCGCCATTCGGACATTCCGGTGAAAAAGCAATAGGCGAATTCTTTTTAAACGGAAACGGAAAAAAATATCGTGAACAACTTACCGATAAAGAATACCAAGATTTAATCGACTTCGAGGGCAACGCCAACGGACTTACCGTGCTGTGTTCGTCTATGTTTGGCAACGAAGGTGGACTCCGAATTTCGTATGCCACTATCGGAACTTTTATGAAGTATCCGAAAGAATCACTTCCGAAAAAGCCTACCAAAAACATTGCAGATAAAAAATACGGTTTCTTTCAATCTGAAAAAAACTTTATCAAAGACGTAGCAGACGAATTGGGTTTAATCCCGAACAAACAAGGTAATGACATCGGTTATGAAAGACATCCGTTAGCTTATTTGGTTGAAGCAGCCGATGATATTTGCTATACAATCATAGATTTTGAAGACGGAATCAACCTTGGGCTGATTGACGAAGAATATGCTTTGGAATATCTTATCAAACTCGTTAAAGACAACATCAAAGACAAATACGATTCGCTCACAACCAAAGAAGACCGAATCAGCTATTTGAGAGCCTTGGCAATCGGGAGAATGGTGGATGAAGTAGTAAATGTTTTTAAAGAAAACGAGAGCCTTATCTTAGAAGGAAAATTCCCTTATTCTTTGACAGACAAAAGTCAGTTTAAAGCTCAATTTGACGATATTATCGCTATTTGTGTCAATAAAATCTATCAAAGTCCTGAAGTGACTCAAAAGGAAATTACGGGTTATAAAGTGATTTCGGTTTTGCTAGATACTTTTACCACGGCTTATAACAACCAATACGAAGGAAAAGCCAGCAATTACGACAAACTTATCCTGAGAATGTTACCTGAAAAATATAAGGTCGAAAAAACCAATTCGGTTTATGAAAGGCTTTTGCAGATGTGTCATTTCGTTTCGCTACTCACAGACGGAAATGCTTTACAGATTTATCATATCATTCAAGGTAAATAACAGATATTCTAGCTTATAAGTTTTAGTAAAATAAATTTGTCTATTTTGACACAAACTAAAAAAGAACTACTCATGAGGAAAATATTGATTTTATTTGGCTTAATGGCTACTACGGCTGGGTTTTCACAAATTGATTACCCGGAATCTTCAGGCTCGGTTTTTGAAAAACAACACGAAATCCGTTTGGGAGCAATTCGCCTTTTGGCAGGCCATTCGTTAGATATCGGGTATGAGAGAATAATTGATAGAAATCAAGGTTACGGAGTCAATTTATTGATTGGGTTTGCAGATGAAAGTGAAGACAGAAGTGAAGGTTTCAAACAAATTATTTCAGTTTCTCCGTATTACCGTTTTTATTTTAATAAAAGTCAAGAATATGGAGCAAAAGGTATGTTCATAGAAGGTTTTGCTGATTTCTATAATGGTAAATCTTGGGATACTGTATACTCAAGTTGGAATAATACGTATGATTATTTTAACGAAGAAAAATATTTTGAAATAGCTGCCGGTCTTGCTCTAGGTTGGAAATGGGTTAACACTGCAGGTTTTATTTTCGAAATCAAATTAGGTTTCGGACGAAATTTATTAGGAAATGCTCCTGATGAAGGAATCTTTAGAGGAGATTTCAGTATAGGATATCGTTTTTAAAGATAAATTTCGCTTAATAATTCTGCATAGTCTCAATAAAAATTTCTTTTTTATTACGTGAAATGCTCACAATGTCATTATTATTCATGATGATATACCCTCCGTCTGATTTTACGAATTTTTTCACTTCTTTCAGATTAATAAGATAGCTATTGTGAACCCTCATAAAATGGTGGTCCTGTAAAAGGTTTTCGTATTCTTTGAGGTGTTTACTAACCAGCAACTTTTTTCCGTCTGTGAGTACGAATGTAGTGTAAGAGCCTCCTGCTTCGCAATAGATGATATTACTGATGTCAACAAACTCAAACCCGTCTAAAGTAGCTAAACTGATTTTAGACAATCGGGTTTGTTGCATATTCTTGAGCAATTGAGCTAATTGCCGATTATAAGTATTCTTGTCTTTACGTATACGGACTTTGGCAATTGCTTGTTGAAGCTCTTCTAAATCAATAGGCTTTAGTAAATAGTCCAACGAACTGAATTTTACGGCTTTAATGGCATATTGGTCAAAAGCTGTAGTGAAAACAATTTCAAAATCAATCTCAGGCAGCGCCGAAAGAATGTCAAATCCGGTACCTTTTTGTAGCTCTATGTCTAAAAAAACCACATCAGGTGTTGTTACTGAAAGCAATTCTATAGCTTCTTTTACTCCGGAAGTCATAGCAATCACTTCAACATCTTCACAAAACTTTTCTAATAAATTCTTAAGAGTTTCACGACTGTGTTTTTCGTCTTCTACAATTATAGTTTTTAGTGTCATAAGTTTAGTTTTTTGGAATGTTCAAAATTACTTCTGTTCCCACAGGAGCATCATTTTCATCATATAAATCATGAATTTCTATAGGTATATATCGGTTGTTTTTTTGATATAAAGCTCTCAGGCGTTTTTCTGTCAGTTCAACTCCTCTGGATACTGCTTTGTATCGAGATTTTTGCTCGTTTATCTTACGGCTTTCTGCTCTGCCAATTCCGTTGTCTTTGATAGTACAAATCAAGAAATGTTCGTTGTCATCAAAGTGAATCAAGAGTTCTTTTAGTCCTTCTTTTTTATGCAGTAACCCATGAAGGATAGCGTTTTCTGCAAAAGGCTGAACTATCAAAAGCGGAACTTCATACTTTGAAGTGTCAATTTGCGGAGCTGCAGTAATAGCATAACTAAAATCATTTTCAAAACGCAACTTTTCGAGTTCGAGATAGGCTTGGAGTAATTTAATTTCTTCGTCTAAGAGTACGTTTTTTTCGATTGAACTCTCCAAGGTACTACGCATGAGTTTACTGAATTTCGAGAGATAACTCAAAGCAGATTGCGTATCATTTTTTAGAACCAGATGCTGAATAGAACTAAGCGAATTAAAAATAAAATGCGGATTCATTTGTGCTCTTAGCGCCTGAATATGATTGATGTGAGCCTGTTGCTCAGCCCTTCGTTTGGCCTGTTGTTCTAAATAGACTTTATAGCCCAGACCGAATCCGAATATAATTATCTCAAGCAGGATACCATAAAGCAGAAAAGAAACATCTGTTTTCACAAACAATAGGATAGAACCAATAGAATAAGCCAACGAACCAATTACGATAAAATAGACAAGTTTATTTTTTGCATACACTAAAAGATAAATTATGCTGAGTAATGCAAAAGCTGAAATACCTACCACTCGTATATCAAAAAAATAAAAATGAACCGTATAATTTTCGTTTAGCAAATAAATACTATCTGTAATTGTAATTGCAATCAAAAAGAAATTAATGCCCCGAATGGCTTTGTCAAGTTTTGGATATTGGGATTTCGTATCGAGATAATGTTTTACAAATAGAATATAGAAGATATTACAGAAAATCTCAACATAAAGGTTTAAGAAAAAAGTAATTTGAGAAGTAATCTTTAAATAACTCATTATATCACTAAAATAGGATCTTCCGATATAGAATACCATCCCGATAATGTAGAGTATATAATAAAGATATTCTCTTCTTTTAGTAATTAGCCCCACGGTTAGAGCTATTAAAACAATAATAAAACTAATCCCAAAATATACATAGGTCAGTGCTCTTTTTTTTGATACGGTTTCAGATTGTTTTAGCTGTTTGAAATGATTAAAAACATCAGAAGCATAATAGAATTTTGATTGGCTAATTGGCACCCGATTGGCCAATCGAGATACTTTCAGATACAAATATCGGTCCTGAATAAGCTGATCTTTATAAAACGGAAAACTGTTATGTGGAGTATTTTGAGTTTGAAAACTCCCACAAACGGTTTCTTGTATTTGGTTGTTGCTTTGAGAATAAATGACTGCTTTATGAAAAACTTCTGTATAGAGATACCAAACCCGGTCTGAGGTAATCCGGTCGAGATATGGGGAAAAGTCAATTCGTATCCAATATATATCAATAGGTTTGATTTTAGGGTATATTTCAGGGTCTACAAAAGGAATTGTCGGATTATTTGTAAGAGTTGCGATCGTAAGCGTGTCTTGTGTAGTCTTGAAAACCTGAAAATCTAACGGATGCAATTGAACATCATCTAGCTGTGCTATAGCAACACTTCTTGCAAAGCAACAAACCAAGAAACATATAAAAAAACGTTTAAATTTCATGATTTTCAATTATAATAAGTTAGGTAAACGCACTTCGAAAACTCTAATATCTGTGGAATCTGAATTATTAAAATAAATTCTTTTTTGAATATTATATTTTTTAACCTGATTGAGAATTTCTATGTGTTTGGTCCAGTCTGCAAAGCGCTCTCTATAGGCCGGTAAATAGTTGGTCTTGACATCCTGAGAACTTCGTTGTATAGTAATAGTGGTGATGATTGTGCTAATATCTACTTGAAAATCCAAAATTAGCGTAAACGGATTTTGGTAGTCGTATATCGAGTATTCAATGTTGTTTTCAATGAGTGTCTGCAATACAAAAGCAGGAATGACTGCTTCCATCCCCGAGGTATGAACTGAATAATTAAAACGGTTATCATAACGAAGTTTTTGAAGTTTGAGATAGCATTGCAGCATAGTAATCTCTTCTTTGAGCGAAATAACTTCGTTTTCAATATTTTTTAGATAATACCGAATCAGTTTACTGAAAGTAGAGAGGTAATCCAAAGCTGCTACATGCCGATTTTCAGTAATAAAATACTGTATGGCATTAAGCGTATTAAACACAAAATGCGGATTCATTTGTGTATGAAAAGCTTGGAGTCTAAGTCTGCTCATTTCCAATTGTAGTGTCAAAATTTTTTGCTGCTCTATATAGGCTTTTTTCTGACTTCGAAGTTGACCTATTTTGAGGGCACAAACTGTAGCTACAGTGGTGAGTATTCGCAAGTGTTGTTGAGTAAAGTAATCTTTTTCAGGATGTTCACAATCAATCAACCCGATGGTTTTTTCTTTAATAACTATAGGTACTGTTATTTTAGAACGTAATTGATTGTCTTTAGTATAACGAGAATTTTTTGCTATTTCTGCCTGTCCAGAGAGGGACACAGAAGCTAGAATGCCTTTTCCTGAGGTTGTCGTAACAGAATTATTTCCATAGACGGCTACTTGTTTGAGTTGGTTTGAGTTTTCTTGCACACTATATATTATACAATCTACAAAGCCCAACTTTGCAATACAGTTTTGTGCTAAACTCCAATAAATCTCATTCTCACTCGATTTTTCGTGAATAGATTTAATAAAGTATATCAATATTTCTTCGAACTGATCTACGTTGAGCATGGTGAGAATTAGTTATTTAACTATTCAAAAATAAAAAATAATATTAGTTAAATGCTGTTTTGCTCTAGAACAAAACAGCATTGATAGATAACTAAAAAAATACTAAAGGTTATTGTTTTATAATCTTCACGGTGTTTGTTGCTGTCTGGTCACTTACTTCTGCCATATATATTCCGGGTGTAAGTGTAGCTAAAGATATTGTAGCCTGAGTATCAGAAATTTTTTGTGATAAAACTTCTTGTCCGGCAATATTGAATATTCGAATTTGAGTTAAAACAGTGCCAGATTCTAGTTGTAACACATCTTTCACCGGATTCGGATAATAATTCAACGAACTGACATTAAAACTTTCATTACTCAATTGTACTTGAGAAAGGTTAATAGAGAAGTCTGCATAGGCGGAGATAGATACCACAAAGATATAATAGGTCGTTCCGGCTATGGCTTGAATAGAAACTAAATTGTTGGTTGCACAACCGTTGCTGGGCTGATTTACCCATGTGACATCTGCTCCGGTTTGCGCATTTTCATTTTCAGCTGAATAAAAGATTATGGCACTTTCATTAGCTGCTGTGCTTATTCCGGCTACAACTTGTCCGTCTGAACCTGCTGTAAACTTATACCATATTCCCGGAAAGGCTTGCATATCACAATCTCCTTGTTGTCCACCATCGTCTGTAGCGCTTGCTAATAGAAAATGAATATCGCTTTTGAAATAATCCTCTATTCCATTTAAGTTTATTGCGTTAGTAATATGATCATTTTCAGGAGCCTGGAATACGGTGCTGGTATTAATTCCTATATCTGAAACAACCAAATTTCTCATATATACGTAATAGGTTGTCCCGATAGTAGTTTGAATACTTGCCAAAGGACCATAATCACAAGGGTTATTGTTTTGATCAACATGAGTGAGTTGAGAACCCGTAGTTACTCCGGTTGCTGGCCCTGTAAAAAAGACAATTACAGCCCCATCAGGGTTTATAATTCCTGCAGTTACAGTGCCTACTTTTGTAGCTGTGAACTTATACCAAACAGCCGGTTGTGATAACGAACAACCTGTTCCTCCCGGAGTTGTATCGTTGGTGTTTGTTGCATTCGGAAAATCAACCGCTTGTTGCGTATAAGGAATTGGGCCATAGCCTACGTCAATAGCGTTTACAATAAAATCATTCATCGGTTGTGCCATGAGTTTTGCACTTCCGAGAGTTAAGCTTATACTAAAAATGATAAGCAATAGAGTAGTAGAAAATGTTTTCATAATAAAAATTTTTTTGATTATGAAACAAAACTACTGTAGATACCCCCAGTGTACGTATAAGAATTGATTATTGGTATATCTGAATTGATGGTTTGTAAATGAGGAGCACTTCTAAGTTTGTGATGAATAGATAATAAAATTCTACAACCTCTTAGAAGCTAGACTTTTTATAAAGAATTATTTCCACTTGATATTACAACCAATACTCGCTTTTTGATTTGGGTCTATTTTTCGGTTGTATAAAAGTCCGTCTATAGCATTTCTGAGGTCGTTACCACTAAGCGGAATACCGTTTCCGGGTCTCGAAGCATCGAGTTGACCTCTATAAACCAAACGATCTCGAGAGTCAAACAAATAAAAATCTGGTGTGCAAGCTGCCTGATAAGCTTTGGCTGCTTCTTGATTTTCATCAAATAAATAAGGAAACTCTATTTTGTTCTCAAAAGCAAATTCTACCATGTTTTCAGGAGAATCTTCCGGATATTTTTCCACATCATTACTGTTGATTCCCACAACAGAAATTCCCTGCAAGCGATAATCATTGTTTATCATCACTATTTCGGGCAAAACATGATGTACGAAAGGGCAGTGGTTACACATAAAAATAATAAGTGTTCCTTTTTTTCCTTTGATATCATTATATGATAAAGTATGGTTAGAGTTCATATCTCTCAACCAAAAATCGGGAGCTTTTGTCCCTAAATCAAGCATATTGGAAGGTGTCTGTGCCATAATCACAAATTTAATCAAATAGTAATAGAGTTCAAAAAAATAAAATAGATAAAAATATTTTTTAGTCTTATCTAAAATTATATTTTTGCAATTCTAATTTAAGAATGAAAAATGAGAACTTTATTGTTAATAATCGTATTAGTTTTAGGTTGCAATACCTATTCACAAACAGCTGTTTTAAAAGGTAAAGTTATTTCCGAAGGCAAAGCTGTTGAAGCAGTAAGCATTGCTATTAAAGGCAAAACTATTTTTACGAGAACGGATAAAAATGGCTATTTTGAGCTTAAAAATATTCCTTCAGGGAGTCATGATGTTGTGGTTAGTTTCATCGGTTATCAAACTCTTACAGAAAATATAGTTTTTCAAGAAAGTCAAACGATTGATAAAAATTTCGAACTTTTTGAAGATTATTTAAATCTCGAAGAAGTAGTGATTACGGCTACTCGAAGTGAAGTTCCTGTTTATAAATCACCTGTGATTGTGAGCCGTATCAGTAGTAAATCTTTTGAAACTACTCAAACTTTGGCGCTATCTGAAGGATTGAATTTCACTCCCGGTTTACGACTAGAAACCAATTGTCAGAATTGTGGTTTTACTCAAGTGAGAATGAATGGTCTTGAGGGGCCTTATTCTCAGATTCTTATCAACAGTCGCCCGATTTTTTCAGCTTTGGTCGGAGTGTATGGTCTTGATATGCTTCCTGCCAATATGATTGATAGAGTTGAAGTGATAAGGGGAGGAGGTTCAGCTCTTTACGGAGGAAGTGCTATTGCAGGAACTATTAATATTATTACAAAAGACCCTATACAAAACAGTTTCGAAATCGGGACAAATTATTCTTTTGTTGATTTTGAAATTCCTGATAGAACTTTTAATGTGAACGGAAGTATCGTAAACGAAAAATTCGATAAAGGCATCAGTTTTTATGCCTATAATCGTGACCGAAAACCTTTTGATGCTAATGATGACGGCTTTTCTGAAATGACTAAACTCAAAAACACAACCTTTGGTTTTGATGCTTATTGGAATACTTCCGATTTGAGTAAATTAAAACTCAATATGTTTAATATCAGTGAATTTCGTAGAGGCGGAAACCATTTTCATCTTCCGGCTCACCAAACCGATGTTACTGAACAATTAGATCATAAAATTTTGGGTGGAGGGGTTTCTTTTGAGAAATTTTCATCTGATTTCAAACATAAATATTCCATTTATACTTCGACTCAAAAAGCAGAACGAAATAGTTATTATGGAGGCGGAGGCAGAATCTTGCAACCAGGTGAAGAACTTACTCCAGAAGATATTTTAGCCTTGAATGCCTACGGAAATTCTGATGATATAGCTGTGGTTGGCGGACTTCAATATTCCTATGAATTCAACGAAAAATTCCTGATACTTTCGGGTTCAGAATATCAATTTAACGATGTTCAGGACAGAATGCCCGGTTATAATCGACTGATTGACCAACAAGTAGGAACTCTAGGGATTTATTCGCAATTAGAAATAAAACCAACCCAAAAATTCACCATTTTAGCAGGAGGGAGGTTTGATAATGTAAACATCAACGGGCTTTATGACTTAGATGTAGAATCTTTTGAAGACAATAAAAAACTGAGTGTATTTGTGCCTAGAATATCTCTAATGTATGAAATCAATAGTTATTTAAAAGCTCGAACATCTTATTCACAAGGCTATAGAAGTCCGCAAGCATTTGATGAAGATTTACATATCGAAACAGTGGGAGGAGCAGCATCTTTCACAAGACTTGACCCAAATCTCAAAACAGAACGATCCAACAGTTTTAATGCTTCATTAAACTACACGAAATCAAATGGGGCTTTTCAAACTAATATAGTTCTGGAAGGATTTTTCACTAGGCTTAAAGATGCTTTTGTAACTTCAAATCGTGAAGAATTACCGAGCGGAATTGCTGTAATGACAAAACGAAATGGTTCTGGTGCAACTGTAGCAGGTTTGAATTTAGAAAGCAGTTTTGCTTTTTCTAAAAAAGTAAACTTTCAACTAGGAGCAACCATGCAAATGGCTGAATATGAAAAAGATGAAATAATCTGGGAATCAGAAGATGAGCAAGAGGTTGTTTCGACTAAAAATTTGCTTAAAACACCCGATTTTTACGGTTATTACACTTTAAATTATAATCCGATTTCGGAATTAACGTTATCATTTTCGGGAGTTTATACTGGAAAAATGAAAATTGCTCATGTAATTAATCCAGATACAGAACAAACGGTTATCAAAACAACTCCAGATTTTTTTGAAAATCATATTAAAGTTGCTTATGATTTTGATTTCAAAGATAATTGCATACAGTTTTATACAGGAGTTCAAAATATGTTTAACAGTTATCAAAATGATTTCGACACAGGTGCTCTAAGAGATGCCAATTATATTTACGGGCCTACAAAACCTCAGACATTCTTTGCAGGAGTAAAGTATAGTTTTTAATACTTCAATATTTTTTGTATTACAATTAAATTTAAAAGAAACTCTTGTATAATAGGAGTTTTCATATATTCTATTATACATAATGTAAATTATGATGTTTTTATATATGAAAGAAAAGAGGCTAAATTTCGTAAATCAGCCTCTAATTTCTATGATACAAGTTTATTTATCTGATGTTTACTTTTATAGGCAAATTATAAGATGTTCTTACAGAATTTCCGTTTTTAATTCCAGGATTCCATTTGGTTTTGATATTCTTTAAAACTCGGATTGCTTCTTGACCAAGACCAT
>JBEBUB010000066.1:0-10413 GCA_040393445.1 Flavobacterium beibuense | reverse complement strand
CATCATAATCATCATCACACATCTCCAATGGCTCAGGGTCTGTGATTTGTGGTAATAAGTGTACATACAAATCAAGGGTAGTAAATACGGGACAAATTCCACCGAGTGAAGTAACTCGAACGTAAATTATTTGATGGTTCGGACTGTTATTATGAAATACACTAGGAGTTTCTATTGCATTTGCTCCATAAAAAGCATCTTCAGTTGTGTAGTGGAAAGTTACTATAGTATTTGGATTGCCTAAATTGATTTGGTCAACAGATGAAGTTAAGTTAAAAACTCCAAAACCATCATTATTGTCATCACAAATTTCTAAAGGAAGAGGGTCTGTAATTTCAGGATAAGAATAAACAATTAATGGGAATTCATTAATAATAAAACAACCTATTTCATTTTCTATTCTTACATAAATCGTCTGTGGATTTGAATTGTTGGTATAATTTGTAATGTTGATAATAGCCCCTAGGCCGCCTTGAGCATTTTCTACACTTTCATGGAAAGAGACTGTGGCTGTTTGATCATTTAGGATTTCAATAACTTTAGTAGAAAGGTTGAATTCTCCTACGCCATTATCTCCACATACTCCATAAGGGGTGATATTTGAAGTAAAAGGATTTCGAAGTACGACCAATTCCATAGAAGTCAATGCATAACACCCTTCATTGGTTTCTGCTCGAATATATACTGTTTGGTCGTTTGCTATATAACTCGAAGGAGTTGTTATTGGATTTTGCCCATTTTCTGCATCTGTAAAAGAAGTATAAAAGGTAATTTCGTAATCATTTCCATTAAGAATTTCTGGAATTTTATCCGTGAGATCAAAAAGAGCTGTTTCAGTACTAACACATTCACTATAAAATGTATCCGGTTGAACAATAACAGGATTGAGATTTACAATTAAATCAAATTGTGAAATTGCTGTACAAACCGTGTTGTTTCTTGTAAAATGTACCCATATAGCAGTGGTGCCTGATAAAAAGTCCGAAATATTGGTTATAGGATTTTCTTGATTTTCAGCATCTTCCGGAGAGGTGTAAAAATTAAAATTCAAGTTCAAATTTGCGGGAATAGATTCTAAGAGATTAAAGACAACTTCTTCAATATCACTACAAACTTCTTGATTGATAAGAACAGGCGGTTCTATTGGAGCTTGCAATAAAATCTCCAAGTTCGCTGTGTTATTTCCTTCATTGATTTCAAATTGTATTCCCTGCCCAGAACCATTATCATCAACAACTGCTGTTAGTTGAAGATTATAAGGAATAGTATCAGGAATTTCTATAACGATTTCGAGTGTAAGGCTTTCTCCTATAGCAATTATGGAAGGCGTAAATACGGTCTCGAGGTATATATCTTCTGCATAAAATGAAATTGGAATTCCCTCAGGAAGTTCAGCCGTACCTTCAAAGTTAGATACGGTATAATTTATAGTAAGTTCTCTATTGTTACAAATTTCATCTCCTTCAACACTATTTATGACAACAGTAGCATCAGGCAAATGAACGGGTACAGCAACTACGATATTATTTACAATTACAAGATCTTGACCAGAAGTAAGCTGAATTCCTAATGTGGTATCTCCTACATTTATTATTTCACTTATATCATAAAAATCCAAATCCATATTATTCATTCCACTATTCCCCGTATAACTGTTAGTTCCATTAAAAGCATTGGTAGCTGGGTTTAAAGGAGGGTTACTCATTGTAATTCCATTTACTTTCAGCGATTCGTTGACAGCTGTAAAAGAATCCCCTTCCCAAGCTAGAAAACCAATTTTAGCACCCTCTGTAGCAGAAATGTTTAATCCGGTAAGAGTGATATCCAAAATAGGATTAGTTTGTGCTACAAATTCAAAACCATCATAAACAGAAACTAAATTATAGCTTAAATCAGGGTCTTCATATACTATGATAATTGACCATCCTCCAAAATTTAATGCTATTTGACAATAGTTTGGGATTCCTCCAATAACAGTAGTTAAATCAAGGTCTGAAAGAGTATAAGTACCATTTCCGGTAGTTTGTACTTGAGCAGTGACATCAGCAAAAGCTCCAAACATGGGATATGTAATACCTTGGGTAAAATTTATTAAGAAAGTTCGTTCAGCAACTATTGGTGTGCCGTTTAAACTCACATTAAAATCTCCTGTGCCTGACCCAGCCCAATATAAATAGGCTGCAATAATATTTTGATCAGCTTCTAGAGTTAAGTCTGCACTAGAGGATGTAAGAATCTCACAAGGTACATTTAACCCATTTTCTTGTAAATTAAGAGTGCTTCCGATAGCCGTAAAGTCATAATTTCCTAGAAAAGTTTCATATAAAGTTACAGGTTGGGCATACGTTTTATATAGTGAAGCCAAGGTGATAAACCAAACCAGTATTATAGTTTTTCTTAGCATTTTGTCTTTTTAATTAGGTAGTTTGTTTCAAAGGTATAAAAATTATCTCTTTAGATAATGATTAGTAGAGTTATTGTGATAAGAGTTACAGAAAAGAAATTCTTCTTTTGATTTTTATGCTTATCTTGTAACCTTAATTTTTGTTAGTAATGAACGAACTCCATAAAGAAACAAGCCCTTATTTATTGCAGCACAAAGACAATCCTGTGTTTTGGAAAGGTTGGCATCAATCGGTTTTGGATGAAGCTAAAAAAACGAATAAACTCCTTATTATTTCTATCGGATATTCTGCTTGTCATTGGTGTCATGTGATGGAACATGAAAGTTTTGAAAACGAAGAAGTTGCAGCTGTGATGAATGGGCATTTTATCAATATAAAAGTAGATAGAGAAGAACGGCCTGATATTGATTCAGTTTATATGAAAGCCGTTCAACTGATGACTCAAAGAGGCGGTTGGCCATTGAATGTAGTGGCTTTACCTAACGGAAAACCGGTTTGGGGCGGAACCTATTTTCGTAAAACAGAATGGATAAATTCTTTGGAACAACTTCAAGAAATGTATCGAGAATTTCCTGAAAAAATGGAGGATTATGCTCAGAAACTCCAACAAGCCCTCAATAGTTTTACAGATTTCCCGACAACTTCTTTAGAAGATAAGAATGATAAAATTTTAGAAGAATTTCTCGAAAAATGGAGTAAAAGCTTCGATTGGGAATTTGGTGGTTATGCTCGTGCTCCGAAGTTTATGATGCCATCTAACTATAATTTTTTACTCAGGGATGCTTATCAAAACCAAGATAAACAACTGTTGGAATATGTGAATCTCACGCTAACCAAAATGGCTTATGGAGGTGTTTTTGACACTATCGATGGTGGATTTTCCAGGTATTCGGTAGATGTAAAGTGGCATGTTCCGCATTTTGAAAAGATGCTTTATGATAACGGTCAACTCCTTAATTTATATAGTAAAGCCTATAAACTCACCAAAAGCGAACTCTATAGAGAAGTCATAGATAAGACCTCAAATTTTATCGAAAGAGAGTGGTTGACTGAAGAAGGTGGTTTTTATTCTGCTTTTGATGCAGACAGTATTAATGGGAATGGAAAAAAAGAAGAAGGTGCTTTTTATGTTTGGAAAAAGCAGGAATTAGAAGAAGTTTTTGGAAGTGATTTTCCGCTTTTTGGAGAGATTTTTAATGTAAACGATTTTGGTTTTTGGGAAAACGGAAATTACGTATTGATTCAAAATCAACCTCTGGAAGAAATCGCTAAGACGTTTAATCTCTCGATTTCGGAAGTCAAAGAAAAGAAAATCTATTTCGAAAAAACATTGTTCGAAATCAGAGAGCAAAGACATAAACCGCAACTCGATGACAAAATCATCACTTCATGGAATGCGATGACAGCTCGAGGTTTTATAGAGGCCTACAAAGCTTTAGGAAATAAAAAATATCTCGAAATAGCTCAAAAGAATATCAATTTCATCAAACAAAAATTGTGGTCTGCTGACGGAAGTTTGTTCCGAACTTACAAAAACAATACGCCAAAAATCAATGGTTTTCTCGAAGATTATGCTTTTGTGATTGATGCGTTGATTGGTTTGTATGAAGTGACTTTAGAAGAAAACCATTTGATAGATGCCAAACAACTTACTGATTACGTTTTGGAGAATTTCTATGATTCCGAAAAAGGATTTTTCAGGTTTACCTCTCGAGAAGATGCTGCTTTAGTAAGCGAAAATTACGAAATCGAAGACAATGTGATTGATAGCTCTAATTCGGCTATGGCAAAAAATCTTTATGTGTTATCAATTTATTTTTCTTTGACGTATTATGAAGATGTCGCTCGAAAAATGACTGAAACTATCGTTCCTAATATTGATTATCCGTCTGCTTTTTCAGGTTGGTTGAATGTGTATCTGAATTTCAATACTCCTCAAAAAGAAGTAGCTGTGACAGGTGACAAGGCTTTAGAATATGTGAATCTCATCCACCGAAATTATTTTCCTCATATTGTGATTTCGGGTGCTGAAAAACAGAGTAAACTACCTTTCTTAAAAGGGAAATTCACTCAGCATAAATTGCATTTTTTTGTATGCGAAAATAAAATTTGTCACTTACCTTTGCAATCAATTGAAGAAACCATCAAAAAATTGACGATTTAATTTATGAAAGAAGAATTAAGCCTAAACCGTTTAGAAGAGTTTTTAGACCATTCGATTGATGTATTACTACAATTTTCAGTAAAAATTGTTTCAGCCTTAGTGGTGCTGGGAGTTGGGATTTTGGTCATCCGACTCATCAAAGGAGTGGTTCAAAAAATTGTCGATAAAAAAGAGGTTGACCCTACAGTTTCGGGATTTTTACTCAACATGATTTCTTGGTTGTTGAAACTCCTTTTATTCATTGCTGTGATTTCAAAATTAGGAGTAGAGACCTCATCTTTTGTAGCGGTTTTGGGAGCTATGGGGTTGGCTATTGGTCTTTCGCTCCAAGGTTCGCTCTCTAACTTTACAGGTGGTTTGTTGATTATTATGTTTAAGCCTTTTAAAGTTGGTGATTCTATCGAAGCTCAAGGCGTAGCCGGAACCGTAAAACGAATTCAAGTTTTTAATACGCAAATCAATTCAGATAATAATCAGGCGATTTTTATCCCAAACGGAATTCTCTCAAACGGAACGGTTATCAACTATTCCAAAGAACCAAATCGAAGAGCTAATTTGAAGATTACGGTTGCTACAGATAACGATTTGAGAAAAGTAAATGAAGTGTTACTTCAGGTTTTGAACAATAATCCGAAAGTTTTGAAAACCCCTGCCCCTGCAGTAGTTTTGGCAGATATTGTTGAAGGTTCGACTGTATTTTACGTAAGGCCGTGGTCTGCCCGAAAAGAGTTTTCGGCTATGGTATCCGAAGTTTTATTCGGAATCAAAGAAGCTCTCGAAAGGGAAAAAATCAAAACTCCGACTCAAAGTATTGAACTTCTTAATAAATAAACTAAAAACCCTGTTAGTGTCTAACAGGGTTTTTACATTTTTAGGGTAGAAAATTACACCATCGCTTCTTCGTTCTCTTTGTCGAGATAACTCTGAACGATTTCGATAGCATTAGTCAATACATCACTAAGAGCGGTGATATAGGTTCCTTCTTGAGCTATATTGATAGCGTGTTTCAAAGCTTCGATTTCTTTTGGTATGATTTCGTAAGTAACCTTTTTTCCGGACGAATTGATACCTTCGAGAATCAAATCGATAATTTCTTGTTCGGTTCTTCCTCTAAGGTGTTTTTCTTGACGAATGATGATATGGTCAAACATACGTCCGGCAATAGTTCCGCAATCTCTGATATCTTCGTCTCGTCTGTCACCAACTCCTGAGATGATTCCAATTTTATTTGGAGAATCAATGGTTTGAAGGTATTCTTCGATAGCTAAATAACCGGCAGGATTATGAGCAAAGTCAATCATCACTTTGAAGTTTTTGAACTCGAAAATGTTCATACGTCCCGGGGTTTGAGCCACACTCGGAATAAACGTCTGAAGTGACATACTGATATCTTCTGTTTTGAATCCGTAAAGATAACCGGCTAATGAAGCAGCTAGAGCATTCGCAATCATAAATTTGGCTTTTCCTCCTAGAGTCAAAGGAACGTGACTTGCTTTTTCGATTCTGATTTTCCAGTCTCCTTTTTTGATAGTGATAAATCCGTTTTCATAAACGGCTACTGTTTTGTTTTCTTTAGCCAGTTTTTTCACAAACGGATTTTCTTCGTCTAAGCTAAACCAAGCTACATTACAATCTAGCGTATCACCAATTTTTCTACATTCTTCATCATCTGCATTCAGAACCGCCCAGCCATCTTTTTTAATACTGTTTACTACTACTTTTTTCACTCGAGCCAAATCAGCTAGCGTATGAATGTCACTCAAGCCCAAATGGTCTTCTTGAATGTTGGTGATAATTCCAATATCGCATCTTGAGAATCCAAGTCCAGCACGCAAAATTCCTCCTCTAGCAGTTTCCAAAACGGCAAATTCTACAGTTGGATCTTTAAGGATATACTCAGCACTTAAAGGTCCTGTCGTGTCACCTTTTTCTAACATGTGGTTTTGAATGTAAATTCCGTCAGAAGTTGTGAAACCAACACGATACCCTTTGTTTTTCACCATGTGAGCCATAAGTCGGGTTGTGGTAGTTTTTCCGTTAGTTCCCGTAATAGCAATAATCGGGATACGACTTGGTTTCCCTGGAGGGTAAAGCATATCGATAACCGGAGCGGCTACGTTTCTTGGTAACCCTTCAGAAGGAGCCAAGTGCATACGGAATCCGGGAGCTGCATTTACTTCCAGAATCACACCACCATTTTCTTTTAGAGGTTGGGTGAGATTTTCTGCCATGATGTCAATTCCACACACATCAAGACCAATTACTCTTGAAATACGTTCAGCTAAGAAAATGTTTTCAGGGTGCATCATATCGGTCACATCGACTGATGTTCCTCCTGTAGATAGGTTAGCTGTTGATTTCAGATATACGATTTTTCCGTTTTCAGGTATGCTCTCTAAGGTTAGATTTTCTTTTTCCAAAAGGTCGAGTGTATCTCTATCAACCGAAATTTCAGTAAGAACATTCTCGTGACCATAACCTCTTCTCGGGTCAAGATTTTCTTTGTCAATGAGTTGTTGGATGTTTAGCTTACCATCACCCACCACGTGAGCGGGAACTCTTTTGGCTGCAGCTACTACTTTATTGTTGATTACCAGTACTCTAAAGTCGAATCCGGTAATGAATTTTTCAACAATTACTCGTCTGCTGTACTGTTTTGCATGAACAAGTCCTGCTTTGGCCGATTCCCAATCTTTAACATTGATTGAAGCTCCTTTTCCGTGGTTTCCGTCAAGGGGTTTTAATACGATTGGGTAGCCTATTTTTTTGATAGTGTTTTCTAAATCTTCTTCATCAACACAAATGTCTCCTTTTGCAACAGGAATTGAAGCGTTATCGAGCATTCGTTTGGTTGCTTCTTTATCACAAGCAATGTCAACTGCAATATGGCTGGTTTGACAAGTGATAGTAGCTTGAAAACGCATTTGGTTAATTCCGTAACCTAACTGTACAAGTGAATTTGTCCCTAAACGAATCCAAGGAATATCTCGAGCCACAGCTTCTTCAACGATACTTCCGGTACTAGGACCTAGACGTACACGCTCTCTGATTTCTCTCATTTTTTGGATATCAGCCTCCACATCATATTCTTCTCCGGAAATAAGAGCTTCTGATATACGAACAGCTGCTTCGGCTGCATATTCTCCTACACTTTCTTCTACATAGCTGAAAACCACATTATAAACTCCGGGGTCTTTGGTTTCTCTGGTTCTTCCGAAGCCGGTTTCCATACCTGCTAAGGTTTGAATTTCGAGTGCAATATGCTCAATCACATGCCCCATCCAAGTTCCTCGTTCTACTCTAGAGAAAAATCCTCCCGGAACACCTTCTGAACAGCGGTGCTCATACATAGTAGGAAACATTTTTTCAATTCGCTCTCTAAAGCCGTCAATAGTGTTGGTAGGTCTTTGTTCTAATTCTTCCAAATCCAAACGCATCTGGATGAGTTTCTTGCGTCTTACACTCCAGATATTCGGACCTCGAAGTGCTTGTATTTTTAGGATTTTCATATAAATTTAGTCGGTTTTTGAAAAGTTATTTGATTTTTAGTTTTTGCTCAAAAAGATTGGTTCGACTAAAGTATATTTTTTTATTTAAAATTCAAACATATTTTCTGAATTTTATTTTATCCCTTTTTTTGTGTTAAAATCAATAAAGCTGAATACACAATATATTTGTTATTAATTTTTGGTTATTTTTGCCTCCATGAAGATAAAAGGAAAACTAATTATAATTGGCGGAGCTGTCGATACAGGCAGTTTTACCGAAAAAACGTTTGATTCAAACGTTGCTAATAACCTGAATTTCTTTGAAACAGGGATCTTGAAACGCATTTTAGATGAATCAAAACACAACCATAATTCGAGAATAGAAATAATTACGACAGCTTCAAAAGTGCCACGTGAAGTAGGTCCTGAATATATCAAAGCTTTTCATTATTTAGGAGCAGAAAATGTTGATGCTTTGTATATCGAAAAAAGAGAGCAAGCCTCAGAAGAAGAGTTTTTGGATCGTTTAAGAAAAGCTGATGTGGTAATGTTTACCGGAGGCGATCAACTTCGTTTGACTTCGATTTTAGGCGGGACACCTTTTCATGACATTCTTTTAGATAAATATAAAAACGAAGCTTTTATTTATGCCGGAACTTCTGCCGGAGCAGCAGCAGCATCGAATGCGATGATTTATCAAGGAAGTAGTCAAGAAGCTTTGTTGAAAGGAGAAATCAAAATTACGAGTGGTTTAGGGCTTATTAATGACGTAATTATTGATACGCATTTCGTTCAGCGAGGCAGAACAGGAAGACTTTTCCAAGCTGTGGTGACTAATCCGAAAGTGTTGGGGATAGGTTTAGGAGAAGATACCGGACTCCTTATTAAAGATGGTATCCACATGGAAGCCATTGGTTCAGGACTTGTGATTTTGGTTGACGGACATAAAATAGCAGACACCAACCTAACCAGAGTAGAGCTTGGGCAACCTATTTCTATCAAAAATCTTGTTGTCCATGTGATGAGTATGCATGATACTTATGATTTAGAAACAGGCGATATGCAGATTTACGATTCTCAATACGCATAACAAAAACAATTTATTATAGAGTTTAAGGCATTGGCTTTAGACTCTTTTTTTTAATCCACAACTCATGAAACTAATCATTCACGGAGGGTTCTTTAGTGAATCTTCAACCGATTTACAGACCAAAAAAGCCAAACAAGAGGCTTTGACATCTATCGTAAAACAATCGTATGAATATCTGAAAACGCATACAGCTCTAGAGACTGTAGTTTTTGCGGTTTCACTTTTGGAAGATGATACGTTGTTTAATGCAGGTATGGGTTCGCAAATTCAGAGTGACGGAAAAATCAGAATGAGTGCATCGGTGATGGATGGTGAGACCAAAAAAATGAGTGGTGTGATTAATATCGAAGAAGTGAAAAATCCTATTTTGGTAGCTCAGAAACTCCTTGACGTAGATGATAGAATTCTCGGAGGAGAAGGAGCAACACAATTTGCCAGAAAAAATGGTTTTCCTGCTTTTTCGACAGAAATTCCTCAAAGAAGAGAAGAGTATTTAGCCAAACTCAAATCAACCGGAACCGGAACTGTGGGTTGTGTAGCTTTAGATAGAGACGGTAAAATAGCCGTTGCTACTTCTACCGGAGGTAAAGGTTTTGAGATTGTCGGTCGAATTTCAGATTCGGCTACTGTGGCAGGAAATTTTGCTAACGAAATTTGTGGAGTGAGCTGCACCGGAGTAGGAGAGGATATTGTGAGCGGAGCTGTAGCTGCTAAAATTGTGACCCGAGTTACAGATGGTTTCCCGATTGCGGAAGCTTTTGCAAAAACCTTTAAAGAACTTAAAACTTTTGACGGATTTGCAGGCGCAATAGCCATTGATAAAGACGGAAATATTTATCATCAGGACTCACATCCTTCTATGGTTTTTGCTTCGTTTGATGGTGAAAACGTCGAAGTTTTTAATTAAAAATTGATGGATTTATTTCGGGTGAATATATTCAAAATCAAAACATTTTTAATAAAAATATAACAAGTCTTGTTGGGTAGGTACAGATAAAATTCTTACCTTCGCACGAATCTTTAAAAAACAATACCCTAACATACTATGTCAAACATTGCTATATTAGAATTAAACGGAAAGAAATATGAGTTTCCGACTATTGTCGGGTCAGAAAATGAAGTTGCAATTGATATTGAAAAACTTCGTGCTTTATCAGGAGCGATTACTATTGACTCTGGATACAAAAATACAGGTTCTTGTACGAGTGCCATTACTTACCTTGACGGAGAAGAAGGAATTTTGAGATATAGAGGATATGCTATCGA
>JBEBUB010000065.1:0-10856 GCA_040393445.1 Flavobacterium beibuense | reverse complement strand
TTACGTAAACCAAGAAGATGCCAATGCACACGATATTTTGTTGTGTGTAAAAGATGCTGAAAAACAAGCCACACCAAAAGGTCGTGGTCGAGGTTATCGTTACGGATTAGATAATTCGGAATATTATTTCAAGTCGGAACAACAGATGAAAGCGTTATTTGCTGATATTCCAGAGGCGATAAACAACATTGACGAGATTGTCAACAAAGTTGAAGCCTATTCGCTTTACCGTGATGTATTGCTTCCGAAGTTTGATATTCCGGAGGAGTTTTTAGTAGAAGAAGACAAGCTTGATGGTGGAAAAAGAGGAGAAAATAAATACCTCAGACACCTCACGTATGTAGGTGCTGAAAAAAGATATAAAGAAATCACAGACGATATCAGAGAACGTCTGGATTTTGAATTGCAAACCATTGAAAAAACGGGTTATCCCGGTTACTTTTTGATTGTTCAGGATTTCATTGCTGCCGCTCGAGAAATGGGTGTTTCTGTAGGGCCGGGTCGTGGTTCTGCAGCGGGTTCGGCTGTGGCATATTGCTTAGGAATTACCAATATCGACCCAATCGAGTACGATTTGCTTTTTGAGCGTTTCCTGAATCCTGATAGGGTTTCGATGCCCGATATCGATATCGACTTTGACGATGAAGGTCGAGGTCGAGTGATGCAATACGTAATCGATAAATACGGACAAAATCAGGTAGCACAGATTATCACGTATGGAACAATGGCAGCGAAGTCGTCGATTCGTGATACGGCTCGTGTACTGGATTTGCCACTATTTGAAGCTGATAAAGTAGCGAAACTGATTCCGAATATGAGTTTGGCTAAAATCTTCTCGATGGAAGATGACCAACTCAAAAAAGCTTTGCGTTCTGATGAGTTTGAAAAAGTAATTCAACTTAAAGAATTAGCCAATTCGAAAGACTTAACCGGAGAAACCATTAAGCAAGCCAAAATGCTCGAAGGTTCACTTCGAAACACCGGAATTCACGCTTGTGGGGTAATCATTACTCCTGATGATATTTCGAATTTCGTTCCGATTGCTTCGGCTAAAGATGAGTCTGGGTTGAATGTCACGCAGTTCGATAACTCGGTTGCAGAAAGTGCCGGACTTCTGAAAATGGACTTCTTGGGTCTGAAGACCCTTACTCTGATAAAAGATACGGTTAAACTCGTAAAATATACCAAAGGAATTGACCTTGATCCGGATAATTTCCCGATTGATGACAAGAAGACGTATGAGCTTTTCCAACGAGGTGAAACGGTTGGGATTTTCCAATATGAGTCACCCGGAATGCAAAAATATATGCGTGAGTTGAAGCCTACGGTTTTTGCGGATCTAATTGCGATGAATGCTCTTTATCGCCCCGGGCCATTAGAGTATATCCCGAGTTTCATTCGTAGAAAAAACGGAGAGGAAGAAATCAAATATGACCTCGATGCGATGGAGGAATATTTATCTGAAACCTACGGAATCACCGTGTATCAGGAGCAGGTAATGTTGCTTTCGCAAAAATTGGCTGATTTCTCAAAAGGTGATGCCGATGTGCTTCGAAAAGCGATGGGTAAAAAGCAAAAAGATGTTCTGGATAAGATGAAACCTCGTTTTATCGAGCGTGCATCAGCCAAAGGTCACGACCCGCAAATTCTAGAAAAAGTTTGGAAAGATTGGGAGGCATTCGCTAGTTATGCTTTCAACAAATCGCACTCTACTTGTTATGCTTGGATTGCTTATCAAACAGCTTATCTCAAAGCTCACTATCCGTCTGAATATATGGCGGCAGTGCTTTCGAACAATATGAATGACATTAAATCGGTTACGTTTTTTATGGAAGAATGTAAACGAATGGGCATCGAAGTATTGCCTCCGGACGTGAATGAATCGTTCTATAAATTTACGGTAAACGAGCGAAATGCAATTCGTTTTGGTATGGGAGCGGTGAAAAACGTAGGAAGCGGAGCTGTTCAAACAATTGTCGATACCCGAAAAGACGGAAAATACAAATCAGTTTTTGATTTGGCCAGAAGAATTGATCTGAGAGCAGCCAATAAAAAAGCTTTCGAGAATTTGGCTTTAGCCGGAGGTTTTGATTGCTTTACGGATACGCATCGAGCTCAATATTTCACGATAGATACAGACGGAATTTCGTTCCTTGAAAAAGTAATCCGATACGGAGCTAAATTCCAAGAAAATGAAAATTCGGCTCAAGTGAGTCTTTTCGGGGATGCAAGTGAAGTCCAAATTCCGGAACCGGTTGTGCCTGCAGCAGAAGAGTGGGGAGCGATGGAAAAATTGGCTCGAGAAAAAGAAGTGGTCGGGATTTATATTTCCGGGCATCCGCTTGACGATTATAAATACGAACTCAAATATTTCTGTAATGCTAAATTAACCCAGCTTAAAAATTTAGAAAATTATATTGGCAGACAAGTAACCGTTGGAGGAATTATCACCAATGTCGAACACCGAGTTTCTAAAGACAACAAAGGTTGGGCGACATTTACATTAGAAGGTTACGACGACAGTTATGAATTCCGAATTTTTGAAGGAAAAGATGCTACGTATTCAAAATATCGTGCCTTTTTGATTCCGAATAACTTTGTGCATATTCGCCTTACGGTTCAGGAAGGTTGGGTGAATAAAGACGGTAAAAAATCAGATCCTAGAATTCAGTTTATCAACGTTCAGTATTTACAGGATGTGATGGCCAATTATGCTAAAAACCTTGTGATTCGATTCCGTTTGGAGGAATTAGAAGACAAGAATGTCGAGTTAATTTTGAATGCTTTCAGAAAAAACAGAGGAAATCACACGGTGACTTTTGAAGTGTATGAATTTGATAAAACTCAACCGAAAATAGAGGTTGCTTCTCCTGTTGTTTTAAAACCGCAGATTGAAGATTCTGAACTAGAGGAAATCGTAGATTTTATGGAGGCTGACCCAACAGAAATAGCTCAAGAAGAACTCATTGTTGTGCCTGAAGAAGAAAAACCAATCAATGTCTTAGCGATGAATAGCAGAACGGTGAAAATCAATATCTGTAAAGATTTGCTCGATGAATTAGAAAAGAACCAAATCTATTTTACGTTGAATTGATTTACTCTAATTTCTTTGACTAAAGAAGTAATCGGGATTACCTCTACGGTGTTTTCGTTGGCTAAAAAGAGAACTTCTTTTGTTTTGCCAATCATTTGTCCGGTTTTGGTTTGATTGTCAACAAATGTTACCTGAATTGGTGTTTGCTCAAGGATTTCTTTTTTAGAAATAGTTCCATACGTAAAAGCCGAAATCCCCAGATATAAGATAAACAACAAAAAAGCTGAGATATTGCGTAAAGAACGATACCAATATTTTCGGTCTAAACCGAAATTAGCTTTTGAGTAGGCTCTGGGATATCTTTGTTGATAGAATTTATCAATCAGATAAATCAAATAAGTTACCAATAACGAACCCACCGTAAAAAACAATATTCTGAAATCAGAAAACGGAGCAATCAAAAAGTCAAAAACTCCAGCATAATCAAAAATGTTGATTCCGAATTCTGCATATTTCTGGTACATAAAAAGCATCCCTATTCCAATGGCAATCACATACGAAACCGTAAAAATAGTTTGCGATTCTTTGAAGAATAACTTCATACGTCTGTCATCCAGAAACATCATTTTTGATTTTAAAAAAGAAAATTAATTTAGCTTTTCGGTTAACTTTTGAAAGGTTTTTCTAGCATCTTTTCCTTCATACAAAATCTGATAAACAGCATTGATAATAGGCGTTTTTGCCTGATGAGTTTGGTTGAGCAAATAAGCACTTTTTGTAGCATAATAGCCTTCAGCCACCATATTCATTTCCATCATCGCTGATTTAACAGTATAGCCTTTCCCGATCATATTTCCGAACATGCGGTTTCTGGAGAAAACAGAATATCCTGTAACCAATAAATCACCCAAATAAGCAGAATTATTGATGTTTCGCTTCATTTTATGCACTTTTCGGATATACTTTTTCATCTCACGAATGGCATTACTCATCAGTAGTGCTTGGAAATTATCTCCGTAGCCCAATCCGTGAGCCATTCCGGCTGCTATGGCATAAATGTTTTTTAGCATAGCGGCATATTCGGTGCCTACAACATCATCAGAGATTTTTGCTTTTATAAAATAACTTGAAAGACATTTGGCAATGATTTTTGCCTTTTCTTGATCTTGACAAGCAATCGTAAGGTAGGAAAGTCTTTCCAGAGCCACTTCTTCTGCATGACAAGGCCCTGAAATAACAGCAATATTTTCAGATGGAACTCCAAAGTTCACTTGAAAATGCTCACCAACGATGAGGTTTGATTCCGGAACAATTCCTTTAATAGCAGAAATAACCACTTTATTTTCAAGACTAACGTTTATTTTCATTAGTTCTGAACCCACAAAAGCAGAGGGAATGGCAAAAATGACATAATCTGCATAGGTTATGGCTTCGTTTATATCAGCAGTAAATTTAATTTTTGTTGTGTCGAATTCAACGGAGGTAAGATAATTCGGGTTATGGCCGTGAATTATCATATAATTGATAGTTTCGGGGTCTCTTAAATACCAAGCTATCTCAGAGAGGTTCACTCTCAACATTTTTACAATGGCAGTAGCCCAACTGCCTCCCCCGATAACTGCAAATTTAGGTTGATCATCCATCATGTATGGGTAGGTTGTTTTTGCCAAAGGTAAGGAATATCAATAATACTCACAAAACCGCTAAAAATAAGTGTTTAGAGCCTATTTTCTTTTAACAAAAGTTTAGGGTTTTAGAAATACTTTTTCACTCAAACCTTTCGTTATGCTATTATGATTTATTTCATTCACTAAGTTTAGTTAGAGATTTATTTGGTTTTGAAGAGAGGAAATCGTCTGTTTTTCAGACGGTTTCTTCTTTTTTTGGATAAATCTTTCTTAAGCGAATTACATACTTAAAGTAACTATTTCTCTAACTTTTTCGGGAGTGATGTTTTGTTTTTCTCCCATAGCTGTCCATCCTCTTTTTTCGAAACGGTTCACAATGAAATCTGCTGTTTGAGAAATATCAGCATCAGTGTTTTCACTTATTTTGAGTTGCATTCCCATGGTTTTGAAGAATTTTTCTAATTCTAGAATGGCATTTTGAGCTATTTGCTCTTCGTTTCCACTTAAACCAAACACTTCTTTTCCGAATTGAGCTAGTTTTTCTTTTTTGGATTCAAACATAACTCGATACAGATTCGGGAAGATAATAGCTAAGGTTCTGGCATGGTCGATTCCGTAAAGAGCCGTAAGTTCATGACCAATCATGTGAGTTACCCAATCTGTTGGAACACCTTTAGAGATTAGCGTGTTAAGAGCCATAGTACAGCTCCACATGTAGTCTGAAGCTAAAGTATAATCAGTAGGGTTTTCAGCTACTTTTGGGCCTACTTCAATCAACGTTTTCAGGATGCTTTCCGCAATTTTATCTTGAAGAATAGCTCCGTGATTATAGGTCAAGTATTGTTCTAAAACGTGTGAAAAAGCATCGATTACTCCGTTTTGGATTTGTCTTTTTGGGAGTGAAACAATCACACTTGGGTCACAAACCGAAAATTGAGGGAAGGTCACTTCGCTACCAAAAGAGAGTTTCTCTTGAGTAGCGTTGATGGTGATTACAGAACCTGCATTCATCTCGCTTCCAGTGGCAGGTAAAGTAAGAACACTTCCGAAAGGGACCACTTTTATAGGTCTGTGTTTACGGTATAGAATATCTAAAGCTTCACCTTGATAAGCAGCAGCTGAGGCAATAAATTTTACTCCGTCAATCACAGAACCACCTCCAACAGCCAAAATGAAATCTATGTTTTTCGCCTTAACGATTTCAACCGCTTTCATCAACGTTTCAAAAACCGGATTGGCTTCTACACCACCGAATTCGATAACTTCGAAACCGTTTAAAGCATTTTTTACTTGGTCGTAAACTCCGTTTTTGAAGATGCTTCCTCCTCCGTAAACCATCAGGATTTTAGCGTTTTGAGGTATCTCTTTATTTATTTTTTCGATTTGATTTTTTCCGAAAAGTATTTTTGTAGGGTTATGAAATTCAAAATTTTGCATGACATGATTTTTTGGTCATACAAAGGTAGGAATTCTAGTTACATTAACCAGTGGGTTTTGAGGTGTAACAGTTTAAATATTAGTTAAAAAACCAGCCTGAAAAACGAGTGTCTTTCAGGCTGGTTATATGAGTTTTTTTATGATTCTTATAGAAATCTATAGTTCAAACTTACTGAAAAAGAAGAGACTTTATAAGAGTGGCTTAAATATTTAGTTAGATACTGTTGAGGAAGATTATATCGAATACTTCCGCTTAGGTTTTTATAAATCGGAAATCCACCTCCTATAGATACATTAGGAATAGTTGTCAATTCATATACTCTTTCTACGTCATCTGAACCTGCTGTAAAATCTGTTCTTCTTATGATAGAGTTTTTACCTGCTTTGAAACTCATAATTGTCACCAATGCTTCAAGATATATGATGTTTTGGTCGTTGGATTGAGAGTCTAAGTAAAAATTGTGTCGAGCTCCAACTGATAGTCTTATTCTGTTAATCTTTGTGTCAACAGTAGAATTGTAACCTAGATTACTAGTGTGTGAAAAATCATAATTTACACCATAATGTGTAAGCTCTCCAAGAAAACTCCATTTTCTGTAATTATAAGGTAAGTTTAATTCAGCTTGAATTCCTGCTTCATAACCACCCTTATTGACAGTCTCATCTATATCGTTATATGACCCATAAAGCTTAACTTGGTCACTAGTAAAATGGTATGCTGCTTTTGTATATAATTTGAAAGTACTTCTCTCTTTTTGTTCTTCAAACGATAGAATATGTTCTTCTCTACATTGATTGAATTTTTTAAAGTGGTTTGTTAAGTCAGTATTGTTATACTCGACTTCTCTACCAGTAATAAAATAATTCTTGTCACAATTTACTTCGTTATTAAGTGCATTGAGATATTCGGTATTATTTCTAATAGCATGTTTGGTTACATTATATTTTTTGTAAACCAAAGGTTTAATTTCGCTATTGTTTACCTTATAAAAATATTTTACAATATTATTTTTTTCTAATCGATAGAGAGAAGCGGTGCCTTCTATTAATACTTCTAATAAAGCCGTCTCTTGAACAAATTCAGGAGCATGAGAATTAGAAAGCTGTCCGATTTTATTATTTGAAATGTCAAAATCTACAGTTGCTTTTATAAACTTAACCTTTTCACCAACTTGAAATTCTTCCAATTCTCGTAAAAGGGCTGTTCTTTCTTCTCCTTCTTCAGAAAGTTTATACTTTACAGAAGATGGATTTTCAGAAGAATAAGAGTGCTTTATCAAACATTCGATAACGTTTCCGTTAGTGAATGTGATGGTTCCTTTCTCAAATTTTTGCTGAGAATAACAAAATGTAACTACAAGTGTGATGATGGTGGTTAATAAGCCCCTCATGATTGATTATTTAAAAGCTGGGAAGCCCGTTATATCCATTCCCGTGATTAACAAGTGAATGTCGTGAGTACCTTCGTAAGTAATTACACTTTCTAGGTTCATGCTGTGTCTCATAATAGAGTATTCACCTGTGATTCCCATTCCACCTAAGATTTGTCTAGCTTCACGAGCAATGTTGATAGCCATATCAACGTTATTTCTTTTTGCCATTGAGATTTGAGCTGATGTAGCTTTTCCCTCGTTTCTCAACACTCCTAATCTCCATGTTAATAATTGAGCTTTGGTGATTTCTGTAATCATCTCCGCTAATTTTTTCTGTTGAAGTTGCGTTGCTCCGATAGGTTTGCCAAACTGAATACGCTCTTTAGCATATCTCAAAGCCGTGTCATAACAATCCATAGCTGCTCCGATAGCTCCCCAAGCAATTCCGTAACGAGCAGAGTCAAGACATCCTAGAGGTGCTCCCAATCCTGATTTGTTTGGTAACAAGTTTTCTTTCGGAACCTTTACGTTATCGAAAATAAGTTCTCCTGTAGCAGAAGCTCTAAGTGACCATTTGTTGTGAGTTTCAGGAGTAGTGAATCCTTCCATTCCACGCTCTACGATAAGTCCGTGAATTCTTCCTTCCTCATTTTTTGCCCAAACTACAGCAATATCAGCAAATGGAGCATTAGATATCCACATTTTTGCTCCGTTAAGTAAATAATGGTCTCCTTTATCTTTAAAGTTGGTTACCATTCCACCAGGGTTAGAACCATGGTCAGGCTCAGTAAGCCCGAAACATCCCATAAATTCACCTGAAGCTAATTTTGGAAGATATTTTTGTTTTTGTTCTTCGTTTCCGTATTTCCAAATCGGATACATTACTAAAGATGATTGAACTGAAGCCGTAGAACGAACACCACTATCACCTCTTTCGATTTCTTGCATGATAAGACCATACGAAATCTGATCAAGTCCTGCTCCGCCATATTCTGTTGGAATATAAGGACCAAAAGCTCCAATTTCTGCTAATCCACCAATAATTTGTTTTGGGAATTCAGCTCTTTGAGCATAATCTTCTATGATAGGAGAAACTTCTCTTTTTACCCATTCACGGGCTGCATCTCTCACTAATTTGTGTTCGTCTGAAAGTAGGTCATCCAGTAAATAATAATCAGGTGCTTGGAATAAATCAGGTTTCATAGTAATTCATTTTAAAAATTGGTGCAAAAGTAAACAATCTCACCCGAATAAACTCCTTTTTTTGAATCATCGCTTAAAAAAAAGTAATAAAATAATTATGACAAGTCAAAGAATCTCCTTACCTTTATTCACTCTAAAAAGTGTTTAATCTATTTCAAAAAATATATGAAAAAAATTTTAGTACCTACAGATTTTTCCCAATATGCGGAATATGCTCTTAAAACTGCAGCTCAAATTGCCAGAAAAAACAAAGGAGAGATTATTTTGCTTCATATGCTTGAGCTACCTAACCAAATGGTTGATGCTGTATCAGGCGGTAGTGATATTCCAGAAGTAATGTTTTTTATGCAAAGAGCTCGTGAACGTTTTGAAGAAGTTAAAAGTAGCCCTTACTTAGAAGGAATTCCTGTAACTGAGGCAGTTCAGTTTGAAAGGGCTTTTGATGGAATTATTCACTCAAGCAAAAAACATAGCGTAGATTTAATTGTAATGGGGTCGCATGGGGCTTCAGGATTCCAAGAGTTTTTTGTAGGGTCTAATACCGAGAAAGTAGTTCGTAGTTCAGATATACCTGTTTTGGTAGTGAAAAATGAATTAGATATCACAAAAATCAAACGTTTTGTGTTTGCCTCTGATTTTGCAGGTGAAATTAAAAAACCTTTCAATCAGGTTATTGAGTTTGCCAAAGCTTTTGGAGCACACTTAGATTTGTTGGTCATTAACACCCCAAGTTTCTTCCGTTCTACAGAAGAGTCTGAAAAAACAATCAATGAATTTGTAGCAGGGTTTAATATTCAGGATTATTCAATGCATATTTTTAATGACTACAGCGTTGAAAAAGGAGTGTTGCATTTTGCTAGACGTGTCAATGCAGACCTTATCGGAGTGAGCACTCACGGACGTACAGGGGTTAACCGTTTCTTGAACGGAAGCATCGGAGAAGATATCGTAAACCATGCTAAAAGACCTGTGGTTACGTTTAAAATATAATTTCATTTATATGCTGAATCAAAAAATCCCTTTGAAAATACTTCAAAGGGATTTTTGTTGGATAAAACCAAAGGATAATATTAAAAATCTCCGATAGTATTACTGTAAAAACCAGCCTCCTTTTCGAAGAAATTATCAAAATATTTATCTGTTCTGTTCTTTTCAATAAGATATAGAGGATTGAGAATTGCTCCTTGTAAATCATAATAAAGAAAATCAAATTGAGATAAAAACTTTGAGTTGTATATAGGCTGTGATAAAAAGCTGTTTACAAAATTATAGTCGTAATATTGATAAATATGAATAACTTCATGTGAGAAAGTAGCTTTGTTATGGATAAAATTTGAATGCATAACAAGAGTTGTTCCTAACGTATAACCTTTATAATCTGTGTAAAAAGTCTTGTTACTTGAAAAAATTAACTCACCTGATGCAATGGTTTTTTCAAATTCAAATTTGCTTGTTGCTACAACATAAGTATTCAACAAAAAAGCCACAGGCATTAGTTTATATCGGACTTTAAATTTAGTTTCAGTAGAAAACTCTATTCTGTTGAAACCAAAAACATGAACATGAAATTCAGAAAGCAGAGGTCGGTTTGAAGTAGCATTTTCAACAAAAGAAGTTCCTAAAGAATTACTTGCTTTTGACAGCCAACTATATAAATAATCCTCTTGAATAGCAATTTCACCAGCAGTAATTTTACTCAAATGAATCATTCCACCTCCAATTGAACCTTTCCAAAAGCCGTTAGCAAAAGATTTTAAGGATTTCTCATCTTTTGGCTTGTTTATTAAAGCTCCTATGCCTCCCACAATACCTCCTAGCCCTATATTGTATAAACCAAACTCATGCTTGGAGTCTTGAGAGAGAGCTTTTAATGAAAATAGGAGTATAAGACTAAAAGATACTATTTTATTCATTTTTACCAAAGTTTAATGATAATTATCAGAAATATTCAAATATAAGTAAATATGATTCTTTACAATATATTCGCTATAAAAAGTAATGGAAAGAGTTTTTAATGTCATTATGTAAGAATCTTGATTTTATTTATTGTCATCCTTTTGATGTATCTTTGCATCTTTGAATTTCTACAAATTGAGATACTTCATTTGCTTTTCATATAACGGAAAAAACTATCACGGATGGCAGTCACAGCCCAATGCAGTTTCTGTACAGCAGACACTG
>JBEBUB010000064.1:0-10924 GCA_040393445.1 Flavobacterium beibuense | reverse complement strand
TTTCAATTTTTTTGCTACTTGCATTTATACAAAATTCATAAAATGGATTTTGTATGATTTTTAAATAATTAGATAATTTTTGCCAATTTTCATTAGACCCTAATTCCTCCTCAACAAGATGAAGATCCGATTCTATTGACCACAAACTATACCCTAAGGTGGAAGTAATTTGATCAAGAACACTTCTTGATTTGGTGTAATCATTCTTTAACAATGAAATATCAAATTCTTCTTTAAGAGATATAAAATTATTTATTTCATTAAGATTTAATAAAACTTTACTTCCAATCCATTGAAATTCACAGGCAAAATCATTGGTAAATTGAAAAGGTTCATTAACTTTTATTTTTTCAATTTTATCTGGAAATTGATTTTTACTCAGAACCTGTTTTAAAAGTCTATTATTATTAAATGTTTTATAATATTCAGAAGGCTTTAATTTAGTTTTTACAAAATTTACTTTATCTAGAAGTCCAATTTTAGAATTATTTAAAAGTTGTCTTAGGTTCATTAGTTTGCGGTTTTATTACACATAAGGGTTTGGCGATGAGCAGTAGTATCCCAAAGGTGCTATTTCTTATAGGTGATGTTGGGCACAATATTTTCTAATTTTCACAGTATGCATTGATTCCCATCCTGCCAACAATTGATAGCATAATAGCAACAGCAGGAGCTAACAAGGTGGCAGCAAAACCCATAGTTGCCCCCAAAGCAACAGATATTATTGAAATCCAAATTGACTTAGCTACTGGAGATTCAACGTTGAGTTTTTTTACGCTCTTCCTCATAGTCAGGGTGATTACAAATGAACTTTATGTATCAACAAATGTAAACAATTTAATTACAATTTTTTACGGAAAAACCAATTTACAAAAAAAACTCCCACATTAGTGAGAGTTTAGTAAAAAGTTTATCTTTATAATTAATCAAAGTCAAAAAATTCTTTAAGGGTTATTCCTAACATATCACAAAATTTATTAATTGTGTAAATAGTAACCCCTCTTTGGTTATTAGTACTTTCCCATCTGTTTAGAATTTGCCTATCGATATCATATTTTTTGGCAAAATCAGATGGAGAAAGACCAGTTTGTATTCTCAAAAACTTAATTCTTTCTGCAATTTTATTTTTAAGTGCTATATCTTCACTTTTTAACTTACTCATACCGCAATTTGGTAATTTGAAATTTTATTGTAATCCATTTGGCTTACAAATAATTTATTATTATGTTTGCTTCAGATTATATAATTTTGCGATTCTTCAAATAGAACAATATTGAAGCATTCGCTTTGAATCTCGTTATCGAAAACTGGCGTTTTATTACCACGAGATGATAAGTTGAAAGCTCACGACCTAGGCGTGGGCTCACTTATTTGTGGTAAGGTATGCCAGTACCCCGATAACAGTAAGTTGAGTCTCACGCCTTTCTTTATGGCAAAAACTCACAAACTTCAAAGCTGTACTTCAATTCTTATTAGGGTTTCGCAATAGTGTTTAACCTAAATGTGTTGCCTATGGATAGAATTTGATGGCTTTATGCTTTATGCAGTAGGCTATAAGCTTTATGCTTTATGCAGAAAGGAACTAATGCCATTAATTAAAAATCAATCAAAATCAAACAACATTATTAATGCCTGGCTCTGTCTTAGTATTTGAGTTAGTAAGCAGGGCAGGCTATAATAGTACAGAAAAAAAGCCCTCTATCTCGTCGGCAAACCAGCGTAGAGGACTTAAATCGCCAAACAAAACTAATGTTTCATTTAACTATTCAAAACTATGAAGAAAATCTTGATCTTCAAAAGGAATAGCAGGCTTTGCTATACCTTAATTTTACAGCTTTTGCTGTTACCGGCTTATGCCTTTCAACAACAATATGTTACAGGACTCGTAACAGATGCCGGCGGAGCACTCCCCGGAGTGAGTGTCACTATCAAAGACACCCAATCAACCACCATCACAGACAAAAATGGCTATTATGTGCTGGAAGCCCAACTCGGGCAGGTGGTTGTTTTTACTTATTTGGGTTACCAAACCCAAGAAATTGCCATTACAGACAACACCCTAGACATTTTTTTGGAGCCTGATGCTACGATGCTGGCAGAAGTAGAAATCAATGCCGGGTATTATATGGTAAAAGACCGAGAACGAACGGGGAGCATTGCCCGTGTGACCGCTAAAGATATCGAGAAGCAGCCTGTGAGCAACCCGCTGGCAGCCATGCAGGGGAGAATGGCTGGGGTCGATATCGTGCAGAATTCAGGAGTGCCGGGTAGTGGGTTCGAGGTGAAGATAAGAGGCAGAAACAGTATTATGGCAGGCAATAACCCGCTTTATATTATTGATGGGGTGCCTTATGATGCTCAGACTATGGCCACCAATTTATCTGTTGGCGGAATCATCCCCACAGGGAATATTAGCCCACTCAATGCCATAAACCCGGCTATAATTGAATCAATAGAGGTGTTGAAAGATGCAGATGCTACGGCTATTTACGGCTCACGAGGAGCCAATGGCGTGGTCTTGATAACCACCAAAAAAGGACAACAAGGCAAAACGAATTTTGTGGTGGGTTATAATAAAGGAATGGCAAGTATCACCCGAACCAGAGATTTGATGAACACCGAGCAATATCTGGAAATGAGGCGGGAGGCCTTTGCTAATGACGGCATCACTACCTATCCGGCAAATGCTTATGACATCAACGGCACCTGGGACACAAACCGCTATACAGACTGGCAAAAAGAACTCATTGGCGGCACAGCAGAGACAAATAATATACAAGCAAGTGTATCCGGAGGAAATGAGCAAACACAGTTTTTGCTGAGTGGAATGTATCAAAACGAAACCACCGTGTTTCCGGGCGACTTTAACTATGACCGCATAACAGCAAACTCAAACATCAGGCATACCAGCACAGACAAAAGATTTCAGATGACTTTTAGCACCGGATATACGATAGAGAACAACCTGTTGCCGGGCAAAGATTTAACCGCAACCGCCATTAGGCTTGCGCCAAATGCTCCGCCACTATATGACCAAGAAGGTAATCTGAATTGGGAACAAAGCACCTGGACAAACCCCCTGGCAGCACTTCAGGGGAAATATAGTAACCACTCAAACAGCCTGATAGCCAATAGCGTGATGAGCTATAGGGTATATGATAACTTAGAACTCAAAATAAATTCAGGATATAATTATATGATGCTGGAAGATGCTAATATCATTCCGCATACGGTTTATGACCCTGCTTATGGTATGGGTAGTGAAACCTCACAATCCTACAACCATAGCAGCAACAGGAGTTCGTTTATTGTTGAACCGCAAATTAGTTGGTCTAAACAAGGTGAGAGCCATAGTTGGAATCTGTTGTTGGGGTCAACCCTTCAAAAGCAAAAAGATGAGTTACTTACCCTTTTAGGCTTTGGTTATGCTAATGATAGCTTTTTAGGCAATATGAATGCAGCCGGCACTTTGTTGATACTGGATGAAACGGCAAAGGAATATCATTATCAATCGGTTTTTGCCAGAGTGAACTATGATTACAGAAAAAAACTGTTTTTGAATGTTACCGGAAGACGTGATGGTTCTAGCCGATTTAGTACAGAAAATCGCTATGGAAATTTTGGAGCTATAGGTGCAGGATGGCTATTTAGTGAAGATTTAAATGTGTCGTGGTTGCCGTTCGGGAAGTTAAGAGGAAGTTATGGTATAACGGGCAATGACCAGATTGGCGACTATCAATATCTGCAAACCTATATGATAAGTGACTTCCCGTATGATGGCAACATTGGGTTGTTACCTGCAAGGTTATATAACCCGAATTTCGGTTGGGAAGAAAACCTCAAAAAGGAGGCTGCTTTAGAATTGGGTTTATTTGACCAACGAGTGAGGCTATCAGCTGCCTATTATAACAACCGCTCTTCAAATCAATTAATCAACTATGCCTTGCCGGGCACCACAGGATTTTCGACCATACAAGCAAATCTTGATGCCGTGGTTGAAAACTCAGGTTGGGAATTTGAAGTTTCGGGAGCCGTCTTAAACGGAAAGGCTTTAAAATGGGAGGCATCCTTAGTGTTGACCTTGCCAAAGAACAAACTATTGGAGTTTCCGGGGCTTGAAGATTCCTCTTATGCTAACCGATTTGTTATTGGTCAACCGCTAACGGTGGTTAAGCTATATAACCTAAAGGATGTAAACCCCGAAACCGGTTTATTTGAATTTCAAGACTATAATGGTGACGGCCTGATAACAGCAGGTGAAGACAGAGAATTTGTTGCTGATTTAACACCAAAATACTTTGGAGGCTTATCAAACAGCCTGAGTTATAAAAACTGGGAGTTTGATTTCTTTTTTCAGTTTGTCAAAAAAGACGGATATAATGAATTTTATGGTAGCCCAGCACCGGGGAGTTTGAATAATCAACCCACCTCAGTGCTGAATCATTGGCAAGGAGTAGGTGATCACACTGCTATGCAACAGTTTACCACAGGGGCTAACCCTGCGGCAAATCTGGCCTATTCGCAATTCACACAAAGTAGCGGTGCTATCTCTGATGCTTCATTTGTGCGGTTAAAATCGCTGGCACTCTCTTATAATTTACCATTCGGTAAAGATTCCGGCCCCTCTTGTCGAATCTCGTTGCAGGGGCAAAACCTATTGACTTTTACCGGCTATAAAGCAGGTGACCCGGAGCAAACTACTGGATATATTCCGGCCTTAAGGAGAATCACCCTAGGGGTTCAATTATACTTTTAACCATTAAACTATTGATTATGAATATAACAACAATAAAAAATAGAAAGCAAACCAAAAGGCTAATTGCTTGTTTATCAATTTGCTTGATGCTGCTTGCCGGATGTGATGATTTTCTGGACACCCAAGACCCAACCGGGCAAATATCACATGAGAACGTATTTGAGGATGAAATCACGGCAACAGCAGCGGTAACCACGCTGTATGCCAAACTCAGAGATGAAGTTTTAGTGACAGGAAATACGTATGGAATGGGGTTTTTGATGGGTTTATATGCTGATGAATTAGCATATTATGGGAGTGCAGGTCAACCTGCAGAGTTGTTCTATAACCATCAAATTCTGGCCAGTGATGCAACGGTTTTAAAGCTATGGAATAGCTCATATAACCTAATCTATATGACAAATGCAGTTATAGAAGGGCTAGAAGCTTCACAGAATTTGACTCAAGCAACCAAAGAACAGCTAAGTGGCGAAGCCTTGTTTATTAGAGGGTTGACTCATTTTTATCTGGTTAATTTGTTTGGTGAGATCCCGTATATCTCAACAACAAACTATGACCGGAATAAACAAGTTTCGAGAATGGCAGTGAATGAAGTGTATGAGAATGTGATAAGTGATTTAGAGAGTGCTAAAGCAGTGCTGGGAGAAAATTATATAGGAGCAGAGCGAGTTAGAGCCAATACATTTACCGTATCTGCCTTATTAGCCCGAGTATATCTGTATAGCGGAGAATGGGCAAAAGCAGAAACCCAGAGTAGTCTGGTGATTAACCATACGGGGTTGTATAGCCTGCCAAATATCGAAGGGGAGTTTTTGAAATCGAGCCAGGGAGCGATTTTACAACTAAAAACAAAAATGGATGGGTTTTATACGACCGAAGCAACCACTTTGGTTTTTGCCTTCGGGCCTCCGCCGGCTGTGGCATTACATGAAAATTTAGTAATGGCTATAGAGAGTGGTGACCTCAGAAAAACACACTGGATAGGGGAGGTTACTGACGGCACAAATTACTGGTATTATTCAAATAAATATAAACAAACCCCGGGAGCGGAATATTCTGTTGTATTTCGTTTGGCTGAGCAATATTTGATTAGAGCCGAAGCTAGAGCCCGACAAAACAACAATAGTGGTTCTAAAGAAGATTTGAATGTTATCAGAAACAGGGCAGGATTGCCAGGCATAGCTGCCCTGACTCAGGAAGAACTATTAGAGGCCGTTTTACAGGAAAGGCGAATTGAACTCCTGGCAGAACATGGGCATCGTTGGTTTGATTTAAACAGGCATAACAGGGCTGATGCTGTTTTAGCACCCATCAAACCCGCTTGGCGACCAACAAACATAGTGTTGCCTATACCGGAAACAGAACTATTGATGAACCCTAATTTAAACCCACAGAATAATGGCTATTAATATAAAAAGCATGCAAGCAACCATATCAAGAACTTTAAAAAATCAATTAGGGTTATTTTTTCTTTTACTGATGATTAATAACGCTATGGCACAACCTGGTGAAAAGAAAATTTATCATGCTGAGTTAGATTCACTTTGGAGTAAAGGTTTGTCGGTTAATTATCTAACCTCAAACGGAAAATGGGTGATTTTTACTGAAATCTTTGAAAACCGAGGCCGAGACACAAGAGTCAAACACACCGAAAAGGATATTGAATTTTTGTTTGCAAAGGGTGAGCGAATAGAGCTCTCAAAAGATAACCGTTGGTTTGGCTGTATCACTCCCGATAAACAACTACAAGTAGTAGATTTAGAAAATAGCACCAAGAGTAGTTATCCTGATATGCAATCTTATAGTTTTGCTGGCTCAGGAGATTTTTTGGCCGGATTTCAGAAAACCGAAAGTGCAGAGGTTTTCTGTATAATCGAATTAAAAACTAAAGCGATTACAAGAATCGAAGGAGTGAAGAAGTTTAGTTGGCAACCCAACAAAAAAAGCCTGTTGTTGACCTTAAATTTTGAGGGTCAAAATAAACTGGTGGTTTATGATGTGGAGAATAAAGCTCAGAAAGTTATAAAAGAGTCTCAACAGAGTGAATTTATGCATTGTCAATGGAGCGAAAGCGGTAATGCGATTCTGTTTTTAGAACAAGCAGACTCCGGTAACAAACTGCATTATCAATTACTGAATGGAGAGATAGCAACACTTGATGAGGTGATGATTCAAGAAAAGTTCTCAGGCTATAAACTAGCTAATAGATCTGTTTATATTTCAAAAGACGGGAAAAGGGTATTTTTTTACAGGCAATTACCCAAAGTGGCCGCCAATGAGAGTATGCAGGTTTGGACTTCTGAAGAACCCTGGATTTATCCTAGATTTAAAGAGTATAGTGATATTGAGCTGCAATATATGATGAGCGTCTGGATGCCTGAGAGTGGCAAACTGATACCTATTGAAACAGAAGCCACACCCACATCTGCTTTTAATATTGACCAGGAATATGCTTTGGTCTTTAATAAACTAACCTATGAACCGCTATATAAAGAATTCCCGAATGCTGATGTATATGTAAAGAATATTACCACAGCAGAGCAACAACTTGTGGTTAAGAATCACTATACAGGAGTTGGTTTTGTTTCAATTTCGCCATCAGGGAACTACATCACTTATTTCAAAGATAAAAATTGGTGGTTGTTTGATAATAAGAAGAAGCAAACCATAAACCTGACCAAAGACATAAATGCTACTTTTGAAAATATTGAACATGAGAGAGCCGGAGATATATTGCCTTATGGAAATCCGGGCTGGTCTGCTGATGAGCAATTTATTTTTATTTATGATCAATTTGATATTTGGCAAATTACTCCGGACGGGAAAATAAAAAACAGAATTACCAACGGCCGTGAGCAGAATATTCAATATAGAATAAGTGAAAATCATTCAAATATTGATTATTCTAAATTAATATTGAATAAGGGGTATGCTACTGCTGCATATCAACTGAAAAAAGGCTTGTTGCTAGAAATGTATGAGCCTGGTTTACATAAATCAGGCTATGCACATTGGAGTCATTCAAAAAAGCTGAAACAGCTAGTATTTGAAGCCGGAAAAATTAATCGAGCTTTAATAACCGAAGAATATAAACACATGGTTTATGTAAAGCAAAAATTCAACGAACCCTTTAGCGTTTATTACTTCAAGCCTGACAAAGACAGGCAACGATTGGTTTATCAAAGCAATAAAAAAATCCTAGATTTTGATCTTGGCTCAGCAGAAATTATCAACTATAAAGTAGGTGACAAAGATGTAGTAGGTTCTTTGTTTTATCCGGCAAATTTTGACCCTAAGAAAAAGTATCCGATGATTGTATATATTTATGAAAAGGCCTCAAACGTGATAAATAGTTTTGAACCACCCACAGATTTTGATTCAGTTGGTTTTAGTATGTTGAAATATACAACCCATGGATATTTTGTGCTCTATCCCGATATAACATATACTATTGGCGAACCCGGCATATCTGCACTGAATAGTGTGGAGGCAGCTGTCAACAAAGCTTTAGAGAACGAATATATTGATGAGAATAAATTAGGCCTTATCGGACATTCATTCGGAGGTTATGAGAGTGCTTTTATCGCTACGCAAACCAATAGATTTGCTGCTGTAGTGGCAGGAGCTGCGGTAACAAACTTAACAAGTCATTATCATAGTGTGGGGTGGTATACTTATAGACCTGAAATATGGCGTTATGAGAGCCAGCAATGGCGAATGGGAGATTCTTATTATAACATTAAAGACGCTTATCTAAGAAATTCACCCATGCACCAAATAGAGCAAATTCATACACCAATACTCTTATGGACAGGCAAAGAAGACTATCAAATAAACTGGACACAGAGTATAGAAATGTTTTTGGCCTTAAAAAGATTAGGTAAAAAGTGTAATTTATTATTGTTCGAAAAGGAACCTCACATATTACTAAATACTGAGAATCAAAAAAGACTATCGCATGAAATAAAGAGTTGGTTCGATAATTATTTAAAATAAAATAAGAGTGGGGTAAATTCAATTTACCCCACTTTTTAATTGTTAACGCCATTGCGACATTGGTATAGAACAAAATGTGCCATTGTTAACACGATGAACGATGAAACCGTCTGCATCTTGACACGCAGGTCCTCCAGTATCATCACATAAAATAGAAAGCTGACAAGCTCCGTTTTTTTGAACGTATCCTTGAACTGCTAAGGATTCATTAATATCCGTCTTTTTTTCTGAGGCAAAAGCAAAAGCAATTGCCATCATAAATACCATAAAAGGTAATCCTGATTTAAAAATTTTAGTTTTCATGATATAAAAATTTAATTGATTAATGACCTACTATTTTTTACAGGTGTTCGGTCTTCTTCCTGAAACTACGTAGTATTTTTTATTATTCGACTAACTCAAAATATTCCGGTTTTAATCGATATAACCATAACTTATCATCTATAATTGCAACTAACACCTCTTTATATATTTTAAATTCTTGGAGTTTCCCCTTTGGTTGATGATAGAGATAAAAACTAAAGGCATAAGTGTCGTCTCTTAGGTCATATACATCAATGATTTTTGCAAATTTCAAAACCTCATCATTTTCATACTTACCTAAACGGTCGCTATTTATATATAAATAATTGCCATCTGTAGAGCTTTGCCTATTAACTATGACTGATTTACTGCCTAATTTATAATGGTTTGACTTTGAATAATAGGCTATATCTAATATCGGGTTGCTGATAGTATCTATTGTTTTACTTAATTTTATTTTATTAAGATTTTTATCTGCGACCACAAATTTGTTTCGATAATAATAAGTATATATAAATTTTTGAAAGAAATTATTCCAAAGATAGAGTCCGTCAGAATCAAACGAGCCATCCATTTCTTTTATGAGGATTTCATCGTTTATATAAAATTTGATGCTCTCATTGAGCTTATTAATTTTGCCTAATGCCGTTGATTTGGTTTTAATGCTTTTGGTGGTTATACCGATAGTATTAGAATCTGCCACCAAAAATTCTGTAAAATAGGCATCATGAAAGGAGAATAAAGAAGCCTTTCGACTATTAATAGTACCTTTAAAAATTACCGGAACAGTTCCGTCACCTACAAAAACATACGGTGAATTCATCGAAATTCTTACCCTTTTATAAGGCAAATGCATACTGTCAATCTCAATTTGAAACTCATTTATTTTTTTGAGAGTATAATCAAATGTCGTTACGTATAGTGGTGTGGTATAGTTGCCTAAATAAATCGAATCATCATCTACTCCGGCTATATAATAAGAATTGAACTTCAGGTCATATTCACCTATTTTTTCAATTGGGTGAGGCATATATCTCCTGATAAAAGCATTATTTTGTTTAATCTGCTTTTCTGAACTTAAAAACATAATACATACAACAAGACTACCAATACCCATCAATAAGAGTAGTTTTATATAAGTGCTTTTTTTGTTAGAAGATAAATGCAGTATTGACAAAGCCGAAAGAATTATAAATGCCAGATTAAAGTATAAATGCTCTATCCACCCGAGTTTTTCCAATACTCCGCCACAAGAGCAGGGCGTATAGCTGGTGAACTTTAAAATGATGATTATGTAGGCCGTAAACATAATCATTAAGAAGTAAAAAGAATAAAGCCCAATGTCTCTGGATTTTTTAAAACATAGAAAAGAAGCAATAACAATTTCTGAGATAGGAATTGCCCATACAATTATATCGGCATAAGCACTTAATAAGGGTGATTGCCCTAATTGATTTTTAAAGGTTTCAAAATCTAGCCATTTGCTAACAGCTGCATATACGAATAGTATAATACAGAGATAGCTAACGGTGTTTAATGCTGTATTTTTTAGGAATTTAATTTTTGTCATAGTCTTTTAAAAATAGGTTGGAACAACTATTTGTTTTAATATGACAAAATTAGGGTGACTCTGAAGATTGATTGTTACGAAAAATCGAAAAGACTTATTAAAAACGTAACTTTGTGTTAAAGTTTAGAAAGCTTTACAAGATTCAACTAGCCTATACAAGTAAAATTCCCTTTTATTTTAAAGCTGCCTCAGGTAGTTTTGCAAAACTAAAAACCCGTTGATTGCTCAACGGGTTTTAAATTTCTGCGGAGAAAGAGGGACTTGAATACCTATTTCAATATATTATATACCAGTTAATT
>JBEBUB010000063.1:0-11024 GCA_040393445.1 Flavobacterium beibuense | reverse complement strand
ACACGAACATTAAAAACAGATTTTTTGATAGATTGAGGCTCGATTTGTCCAGTGACGACAACCTCCTGTAGAAATTCATCGGAGGATACTAAGTTTTCATTTTCGGTTTGAGAGAATATCTGATTTGATATGATTAATAACAAAAAACACCAAAAAGATTTATAAGGATGCATTTTATATTTATTTAGACTGTTTCTAGATTGCAAAACTATAATAACAAATTTTAACAAACAAATTATTTTGAATAATTCTAAATAATAAAATTAACATCTCCTGATTTAGCTTAGCTTTATGAAGGTAAGAAGGAAAAGTAGTACATTAGCAGACCCTTCCATTATGTTTATGAGAATAAAGACATTGATAATATGGTCATTTGCGTTTTCTGTGATGAGTTATTCTCAGAATACTAAGCCATTTTATATTAAAGGCGAAATAGATACATTAGCTCATTCTAAATATTATGTGTCTTATGAAAAGCGAGGAATCCGTATAACAGATAGTTTAAAACTAGATGTTAATAAAAGGTTCAACTACTCAGGATATGCTACCGAGCCCACAAGGTTTTCTTTGGAAGTTAAAAATATTTATGATCCTAATAGGGTAGGCAACATTTATGTATATAGTTTTTGGGTAGAACCGGGAGATGATTTAAACCTTATCGGTGGAAAATTTGATTTAGAAGGTTCTCCGTTTGAATTAAAGGGAGGCTCACAGACTTATGAATTAGCTAAGACTTATAGTAGAAAAATATGGGAACTTTGGGAGAATGCCCCAAATAGTTTTGAGGAAAAGGAAAAAATATTCAAAAAGCAATTTATTGAAGAAAATCAAACTTCTTATTATAGTTTGAGTCTTTTATATGACATGATACGACATAGCTTTGACGAAGAAGAATATGTAAATAGCATGGTCATAGAATTATCTCCAGAGTTAAAAAGCACTCATTTATATCAAAAAATTCAAGATAAATTACGGTTTAAAAAAGGTAGAAAATTACCTGATTATAAATTGTTTAATCCTCAAGATGAAAAGCATACTCTTTATCCATTTCAAGGAAAGATAATTTTGGTTGATTTTTGGGCAAGTTGGTGTGGGCCATGTCGAAAATTAAATCCTCATTTACGTGAGATGTATGATTTATATCACTCTAAAGGCTTTGAGATTATCAGTGTTTCATTAGATACAGATAAACAGAGATGGATAAAGGCTATTGAACAAGATAATATGACTTGGAAAAACTTATCAGATTTGAAAGGTATGGATGGGATTGGAAAAGAATTTGCTATAACAGGTATTCCTCTAAGTTTTTTGGTGGATTCAAATGGGACAATATTATTAAAAGTATCCGGTTTAGATGAAACAACTTTATCAACTAAATTAAAAGAACTTTTGCCTTAATATGAATTACTATATAATCATCCCTGCTTTTAATGAAGAAAAACATATTGCTCTTACGTTAGACTCTATCGTAAAACAATCTTTACTGCCTAAAAAGGTAGTGGTAGTCAATGATAATTCCACTGATAAAACAGCAGCCATCGTAAAAGAGTTCTCTGAGCAGTATCACTTTATCTCAATAGTAAATACGGAATCTGAGCAAATTCATCTTCCGGGTTCTAAGGTGATTCAGGCTTTTAACAGAGGTTTGGAAACTCTGAATGACCATTATGATTTTATCGTAAAGCTCGATGCAGACCTTATTTTACCTGAAAATTATTTCGAAAAAATCACTTCTATTTTTGCTCAAAATCCAAAAGTCGGAATGGCAGGAGGGAGAGCTTATGTTGAAAAAGAAGGTCAATGGATTTTAGAAAATCTAACCGATGACGACCACATCAGAGGTGCTTTCAAAGCCTATCGAAAAGAGTGTTTTTTACAGATCGGAAAACTCAAAACCGAAATGGGTTGGGATACGGTAGATGAGCTTTTGTCGAGGTTTTATGGTTGGGAAATTATAGTTGACAAATCACTTCAAGTAAAACATCTAAAACCAACGGGTTCAACATATAACAAAAACTCAAGATATAAACAAGGTGAAGCTTTTTACCGTTTAGGTTACGGATTCTGGATTACGTTTTTAGCGTCTTTAAAACTAGCTTTAAGAAAGAAAAAACCACTGCTTTTTATGGATTATTTAAGCGGTTTTTTCCAAGCTAAAAAACAAAACAAATCGCTTTTGGTGACACCTGAACAAGCTAAATTTGTGAGAGCTTACAGATGGAAAAAAATTAAGAGTAAGCTTGGGATGTAATTTGACTGAAAATCGATGATGGCCAAAAGTATAAACTTTTGGTTGAATCAACATAAATAACTACTTTTGCAGGTGGTATATAAAAAACGACTAATCTTTTATGAGAACAATACAATTCAGAGAAGCAGTTTGTGAGGCGATGAGCGAAGAAATGCGTAGAGATGAAAGCATTTATTTGATGGGAGAGGAAGTAGCTGAATATAACGGAGCTTATAAAGCTTCAAAAGGAATGTTAGACGAATTTGGAGAAAAAAGAGTAATTGATACTCCTATTGCAGAGCTTGGTTTTGCAGGTATTGCGGTAGGATCTGCTATGAACGGGAACCGCCCGATTGTGGAATTCATGACTTTCAATTTTGCCCTTGTCGGGATTGACCAAATCATCAACAATGCAGCAAAAATGAGACAAATGTCTGGTGGTCAGATCAATATCCCAATTGTGTTTAGAGGTCCGACAGCTTCTGCGGGTCAGTTGGCTGCAACTCACTCTCAAGCTTTTGAGAGTTGGTATGCAAACACTCCGGGATTAAAAGTGATTGTACCTTCGAATCCTTATGATGCTAAAGGACTTTTGAAATCAGCTATCAGAGATAACGACCCTGTTATTTTCATGGAATCTGAGCAAATGTATGGCGATAAAGGTGAAGTGCCTGAAGAAGAATACACAATTCCGATTGGAGTAGCAGACGTGAAAAGAGAAGGAAAAGACGTAACTATCGTTTCTTTCGGAAAAATCTTGAAAGAAGCTTTTAAAGCAGCTGATGAGCTAGAGAAAGAAGGTATTTCATGTGAAATTATCGACCTTAGAACTATCAGACCGATGGATTATAACACTATCCTAGAATCGGTTAAAAAGACAAATCGTTTAGTAATTTTAGAAGAAGCATGGCCTTTTGGTAGTGTAGCTTCAGAAATTACGTATATGGTTCAAGAAAAAGCGTTTGATTATCTAGATGCACCAATTCAGAGAATTACTACAGCAGACACACCTGCTCCGTATTCGCCTGTATTGCTTAAAGAATGGTTACCAAATGCTAATGACGTAATCAAAGCGGTTAAAAAAGTAGCATATAAATAAAATTTGTTTAAAGTTCAAATTTTAAGGTTCAAAGCTCAGAGTAGAACTTTAAATATCTAAAATAGAATCACTTGTTAGATTTTCTAAATGTATAACAAGTGATTTTTGGCATAAACCTTAAACTTTAAACCTTAAACTTTAAACAAAAACCAATGAAAAATCCAAATAAACCTAGTTCAGGAAAACCAAAATCTTCCGGAAAACCAAAACCTACCGGAGAGAAAAAATTCGGTAAAAATCCGACTTCTAAATTTGGGAAGAAAGATGCACCTTTCAAAAAGGCTGTTGCTTCAAAACCAAAAGTAAAAACAGATTCAGACGAAATTCGTTTGAACAAATACATTTCGAATTCGGGAATTTGCTCTCGTAGAGAAGCAGATGTCTATATCACTTCAGGTAACGTCAAAGTAAACGGAGAAGTAGTTATGGAATTGGGTTATAAAGTAAAACCTACAGATAAGGTAGTTTTTGATGGCGCTTTATTAAGTCCTGAAAAAAAAGAATACGTTTTGCTTAACAAACCAAAGAACTTTTCGACTTCGGCTAATGCGACTCAAAATAACGTAGCAAACCTTATTAACGGAGCCAGCAAAAACAAATTGCTCCCGATTGGTAGAATGGATAGCACAACAACAGGGCTTTTGCTTTTCACTAATGATAATGATATGATTACGAAGTTTACTCAAGAGAGTCAACGTTCGTCAAAGATTTATCAAGTGAGTTTAGACAGAAACCTGAAATATGAAGATTTAGAGAAAGTTCAAAAAGGACTTACTATTGAAGAAAGAAAAGTTTTTGTAGAAGATATCAGTTATGTTGAAGGGCAACCTAAAACAGAAATCGGGCTTAAAGTGAGGACTTCAAACGTAAAAGTAGTCCGTACGATTTTTGAAAAATTGGGTTATGATGTGTTGAAAGTAGATAGAGTCGTATTTGCAGGTTTAACCAAAAAGAACCTTCCTAGAGGAAACTGGAGATATCTTACAGATCAGGAAATTATCAACCTGAAAAATAGCTAAGCTAAAACAGAATTATAAACAATAAAAAGCGGGAATCTTTATAAAAAAGGTTCCCGCTTTCTGATTAACATTAACCACTTATAAAACGTATTGCTATGAAAACATTGTAAAGATAATCTTTAGACTGTTAAACATTCGTTGTATAAACGTTAGCGAAATGTTATTGTCTTATTTTGTTGAGTACTATTTACACACCTTTCTACAGTTTCAGGCCTTATTTTACGCCAAAATCAGCCTAAATTCATTTGGTATTATTCTTGTCTTTTTTGTTTGCGGATTAACTATATTTCGCAGACCATCTATGTTACAATTAAAATTTTATTTATTAAAAGGAAGAGCCCTATGGGTTTTGCCTATACTTTTATCTTTCCTTTTTTTAGTTTCCTGTAGAGAAAAAGAACCAGAAAATGAAGGTGTCCCGTTGCCTGTTATCACCCTAAAGAGAGAAACAGCCAATGTGTCTTATCCGTATTTGGGTTCTATTGAAGGTATTGTCAATGTTGAAATTCGACCACAAGTAGAAGGTATTCTTGAAGAGATATACGTAGATGAAGGGGAATTCGTCAAAAAAGGACAATTGTTGTTCAAAATCAATGACCAACCCTATCAAGAATCTTTGAAAAATGCCATAGCTAATATTGCTTTAGAAAGAGCGAAACTCAGTAAAGCTCAAACCGAAGTAGATCGTTTGACACCTCTAGTTCAGAATGAAGTAATTTCTGAAGTACGGTTACAAAATGCCCAAGCTGACTATCAAGTAGCAGAGGCTTCGTTATCAAAAGCAGAAGCTCAAGCTGCTTCTATGCGAATTAATTTAGAGTTTACGAAAATTAAAGCACCAGTAGATGGTTATGTAGGTCGTATTCCGAAAAGAGTAGGGAACTTGGCTACCAAAGGTGGTTCTGAACCTCTTACTATTCTTTCAGACGTACATGAAGTGTATGTATATTTCTCGATGAGTGAATCTGATTTTCTTTTCTATGAAAAGATGAAAAACGATTCTACTTCCAAAAAAATAAATTCTGATGTAAAATTAATCTTGGCTGATGATACGGTATATGAACATACCGGAGTTATCGAAGCCGATTTAGGTCAAATTAACCGTTCTACTGGCTCGATTACCCTTAGAGCAAAATTCCCGAATCCTGATGCGGTTTTGCGTTTAGGTAATACCGGAAAAGTAATTATCGAGCAAGTACACCCTGATGTGATTCTAGTGCCTCAAGAAGCAACGGTTTCTATTCAGGATAAAGTTTTCGTGTTTGTATTGAATGATGAGAATATCGCAGAAAGACGTGAAATCACGATCGAAGGCGTTACTGAAAAACAATATATCGTAAGCGGAAAAAACCTTTCTCAACAAGATAGAATTGTGCTTTCCGGATTAGATAAAGTCACAGACGGAATCAAAATTAAGCCTATCGCTAAAGGCCGATTAAACTAGAATAATATGATAAAAAAGATAATTGATAGACCTGTTTTAGCATTGGTTGTCTCCATATTATTGGTGGTGTTTGGTGTGGTAGGTATGCTCCAACTTCCGGTGAGTCGTTTTCCTGAAATTGCACCTCCGAGTGTGAGTGTAACCGTATCGTATCCAGGAGGGAATGCAGAAACAGTTGCTAGTTCGGTATTATTACCTTTGGAAGAAGCCATCAACGGAGTGGAGAACATGACGTATATCCGTTCAATTGCTAACAACTCGGGTTCGGGAACGATTTCGGTATTTTTTAAAGCAGGAACAGACCCGGATATTGCTGCTGTTGATATTCAGAATAGAGTTTCTCGTGTGACTAACAGAATTCCGCCTGAGGTTAACGAAGCAGGAATTTCGGTTGTGAAGAGACAAAGCGGAAACATCATGACTATCAATATTTTTAGCGATAGTCCTCAAAGCACTTATGACGAAACCTTTTTACAAGCTTATGCTCGTATCAATATCATTCGTGAGTTGTTGCGGGTAGAAGGAGTGGCGAATGCTCAACTTTTAGGAGGTCGTGACTATTCGATGCGGATTTGGTTTGACCCTGAAAAGTTGGCTCTCTACAAACTTACTCCTCAGGAAGTTATTGCTCAGATGAGAGACCAAAACTTTGAGTCGGCTCCGGGAAAGTTTGGTGAAAACTCAGAAGAGATTTTCGAAGCCGTTCTGAAGCATTCCGGACGGTTTAGCGATCCGGAAGAATATAAAAATTTGGTTATCAAAGCTCATAGTGACGGCTCTTTGCTTCACCTTAGAGATGTAGCCCGAGTAGAATTTGGCTCTTCTAACTATGGAAGTGACAATACCGTAAACGGTAACCCGGGAGTGACAATCAATATTTCACAGACAAGTAATTCGAATGCAAAAGATATTGATGAGAGAATTCGGGAAGTACTCGAAAATGCTTCACAATATTTCCCGAAAGGGATTTCTTACGACATTTCTTATAGTGTAAAAGACCAAATAGACGATTCCATCAATCAGGTGAAAACCACTATGTGGGAAGCTTTTGTTTTAGTATTTTTGGTTGTATTTATCTTCTTACAGAATTTCAAATTTACTTTAATTCCGGCTATTACAGTTCCTGTATCACTTATTGGTACGTTTTTCTTTTTGAACCTGATGGGTTTTTCGATTAACGTATTAACGATGTTTGCTTTAGTACTCTCCATCGGTATAGTCGTCGATGATGCGATTATAGTGGTCGAGGCCATACATGAGAAAATGATGTATCATGCCATGACGGCTAAACAAGCTACATTGGCAGCCATGAAGGAAATCAAAGGAGCAATCATCTCGATTACGATTGTGATGTGTGCCGTTTTTATTCCGGTTGGTTTTATGAGTGGTCCGGTTGGGATATTTTATAAACAATTTGCCTATACGATTGTTTTTGCCATACTCATTTCGGCTGTGAATGCTTTGACTCTGAGTCCGGTTTTGACCGTATTGTTTTACAAGAAAAGAAAACGAGAAACGCCTCAAAGAATCGAGAATTTAAAGAATTTGAGAAGTGTTAGAAGAGGTAAAATTGTTCAACAACGTTTTTTCAAAAGTTTTAATACCGGTTTTATCTATTTTACATCCAAATATGTAGTAGGTTTACAGTGGCTTATCAGACGTAAATGGTATGCTTTGGGAGCTTTACTTCTTATTTTTGGAGCTACGATTTTCTTGTTTCAATCTACATCAAAGGCATTTATCCCTTCAGAAGACGATAGCTTTTTGTCGTATTCGTTAGCTATGCCTCCGGGCTCATCACTTTATCGAACTACTACTGCTTTAAAAGTAGCAGATTCTATTATTCAGGCTCATCCGGCTGTGGTGAGTGTCAACAGTGTTTCGGGTTATAATGTGGTAGATGCTACTAACAGTCCATCTTTTGCGATGGGATACATCAATCTAAAACCTAAAAAAGAAAGAGGAGACATTAGGCATATAGATGATCTTATCACTGATCTTAGAGAGCAATTACAACTGGTTGAAAGAGCTAAGATTAATGTGTTTTCGAAACCATCAGTTCAAGGATTTGGAGATTTTAACGGAGTGGAATTTGTATTGCAGGATAGGGAAGAAGGCTCTTTTTCAGACTTCAACCAAATTGCTAATGATTTTATAATTTACTTGAATCAGCAAAAAGAAATTGCAAATGCTTTTACGTCGTTTGATGCAAATTTCCCTCAATATAAAATCAATATAGACTACAAAAAAGCAAAGGCTTTGGGTGTGAGCGTTAAAGATATGATGCGAACCATTCAGTCATATTATGGTAGGGTTCAGGCAGGAGATTTTAACCGTTTTGGGAGACAATACCGAGTGTATGCGCAATCTGATTTTCAGTTTCGTGAAGACCCTCAATCGATTAATTCCATTTTCGTAAAAAACAGCAGTGGCGAAATGGTTCCGGTGAATACTTTGGTGAAGTTAGAACGAGTGTACGGGCCTGAAATCGTAACCCGATATAATCTGTTTAATTCGATTAGCATAAATGTAACGCCTAACAAAGGTTACAGCTCCGGAGATGTGATTGCTACGATTGAGAGAGTGGCCAAAGAAAAACTGCCTGCTAATTATAGTTATGAATGGACAGCTATGAGTTTAGAGGAAAAGAAATCAGGTTCAGAAACGGCTTTGATTTTTATATTGAGCATAGTGCTTATTTACTTTATTTTGGCTGCTCAGTATGAGAGTTTTTGGCTTCCGTTGCCTGTTTTATTGTCGGTTCCGTGTGGACTCATAGGTGTGTTTATTGCGATAAACTTAGCCGGAATCAATAACAATATTTATGTTCAGGTCGGAATTATAATGCTCATTGGGCTTTTAGCCAAAAATGCCATTTTGATCGTAGAGTTTGCTCAACAAAAACGTAAAGAAGGTTTAGATTTGGTTATGGCGATTACAGAAGCTTCTCGTCAACGTATCAGACCTATTATTATGACTTCGTTTGCTTTTGTTGCAGGGCTAATTCCGCTTATGTTTACGGTAGGTTCATCAGCTCAAGGAAATCGTTCGGTGAGTATTGCTGCAGCAGGAGGAATGTTGTTTGGGGTGATTCTCGGAGTGTTTTTGGTTCCGGTATTGCTTTGGTTTTTCCAGACGTTGCACGAGAAATTCACCCTCACTACCAAAGAAGATGATGTCATTGAAGAGGAAACGATGTAATCAGCATTTAAAAATTGAATCCATGAAAAAATACTTATTACTTTTTATCACCCTATTGCTCTTTATCGCTTGTAAAACCGGTAAAGACTATCAACGTCCGGAATTGGATTTACCGGAGTCATTCTATGTAGGTAAAGAAAATGATACGTTGGCTTCAGTAGATAATATTGTGGTTCCGGATAGTATTTTTACAGGTTCTTTAAAGTGGAAAGAATTCTTTAAAGATTCTTTGCTAATCTCATTTATCGATACAGCCATTGCCCACAATTTGTCTCTGAAAAAGGCTTCTTATGATATTATGATTGAAATGGAAGGTCTTCGACAAGCTAAATTAAATCGTTTGCCTACGGTTTCAGGACAAGCGGGTTATATCAGAGAGTATTTCTCAGAAAACTATTATTCGAGTCCTGCTTCGAAGTATTACACAGACGAAAAAGCACCCTCGAGTTTATATACTCAAAAAGTGCAACATTTTGCTAGAGTAGGAGCCAGTTGGGAAATTGATATTTGGGGCAAAATGGGCAGACAACGAGAACTTGCTTTAGCCGAATATTACGAAACTGAAGAGTCTAGAAAAGCCTTGCAGACCTATTTGGTAGCAGAAATCGCAGCTTCTTATTACAAACTGTTGATGCTGAAATCTCAGTTAGGCATAGCCAAATCTAATTTGGAACTTAATAACAATACCTTAGAGATTTTAAAGTTACAGTATGATGCAGGTGAGATAACTTCGTTGGCTGTTCAACAAGTACAATTACAGAAATTAAAGGCAGAAACTTTTATTCCTCAAATTGAAAAAGAATATTTGCAGGAAGAAGTATATCTCAATAGCTTGCTTGGTAGATTCCCGGAAACGATAAACATTGATTTCTGGATAGAAGAAATACAGCCCGAAACCCTTTATGGGGCGGGTATTCCTTTAGAACTCTTGAACAACAGACCAGATATAGCAGCTTCAGAATATGTTTTAATGGCTGCTTATGCCAGAGCCGGAATTGCTCAGGCTATGAAATACCCTTCGGTTACACTAAATGCTAGTGTGGGGCTTGATGCTATGTTTTTTCAAGATATGTTCAATCCTTTAAATTCAGGGTTGTTGTGGTTGAGTGGTTCTATCTTACAACCTATATTTCAACAGGGAAAACTCAGAGCCAATCACAATATTAGCCTACTACAAATCGAAAAAGCACAGCTAGATTTTCAACAAAAAATGATTACGGCCGTTGGTGAAGTCTCTAATGCTCTTATTGCAGTTGAAAAATTAAAAGAAGAGTATCGTATTGGGAGTGAGCGGTTAGAGATAGCCCAACAAAGTGTAAGAAGTGCTTTGCTTTTGTTTAAAAGTGGTTTAGCAAATTACTTAGAGGTGCTAACGGCTCAAAGTAATGCACTTGATAGTGAACTTAATTTAGCCAACGTAAAAATGAAAATACTTATGGCCAATGTCGAGCTGTATCGAAGTTTAGGTGGCGGTTGGGAATAAGGTTATTAACAATTTATAATTAATATTGTTTGTAAGTTGTTGATATGTAATGAGTCTCTATTGTTCTCTACTCTTTTTCAATAAATATTTTTAGGAAGATAGTATTTATAACAAACGAATTGTTTTAACTTTGCTGTCCTTATGCAAAAAACAGTTAACATACTCAACAAGAGGGCGAAGTTCGAATATGAAATTATCGAGCAATATATGGCCGGCATTGTGCTTACCGGAACGGAGATTAAATCTATTCGTTTAGGGAAAGCGCAAATTGCTGATAGTTTCTGTGAATTTTCAAACGGAGAACTCTTTATGATAAATAGTCATATTGAGGAGTATTCTTATGGCACCCACTACAACCACAAAGCCAAAAGCGAGCGTAAACTGTTATTAACAAAGAAAGAATTGAAGTCTTTACAGAAAAGTGTTCAAAACAAAGGACTTACGATTGTTCCGCTTCGTCTTTTCATCAACGAAAAAGGTATCGCCAAAGTTGATATTGCTCTTTGTAGAGGTAAAAAACTCTATGACAAACGAGCTACTATCAAAGA
>JBEBUB010000062.1:0-11060 GCA_040393445.1 Flavobacterium beibuense | reverse complement strand
ATCGGTTTCGGAATTGGCGATTGTCGGGAAACCAACGATTTTCATTCCATCTCCGAATGTAGCCGAAGATCACCAAACCAAAAACGCTAAAGCAATTGCTGATAAAAACGGAGCCATCTTAATCAAAGAATCCGAATTGGATATTCGATTTAAAGATGTATTTTCTGAAGTAGTGCAAAACGAAGAATTACAAAGTGAATTAAGTCAAAATATAAAAAGTTTAGCCAAACCAAACGCCACAAAAGATATTGTGGATGAAGTGGTCAAGTTGGTCATGCCACAAAGACACAAAGGCACAAAAAGATAAAAAAATGTGCCGTTCAAGTCCTTGAGACTTTGTGGCAGAAAAAAGTCATAGACCATAAAGATGTAAAAAACTGGTTATGAAATTGAATGGATAATGATAAACGAGTCAAACAGCAACAAAAGAAGTTTTGAGCCAATATCTCTTGAAGAAGAAGCGATTGGAAGAGCTATTGTCAATGCTGCTTATATTGTGCACAAAGAGTTAGGCCCAGGGCTGTTAGAAAAGGTGTATGAAGTATGTTTTGCTCAGGTTTCAAAAGAGCAAGGGTTTGACGTAAAAAGACAAACAGACATCCCTATAGTGTTTAGAGATATTGTTTTTAATGAAGGATTACGATTAGATATTATGGTAAATGATTTAGTTATTTGTGAATTAAAAGCTTTAGATAATGTCAATCCTGTTTGGGAAGCACAATTACTTAGTCACTTAAAGTTAACCGGAAAACGATTAGGGTATCTAATAAATTTTAATGTACCTCTAATTAAAAACGGAATAAAAAGAATGGTTTTATAAATATTGATTAAAAACTTAGTGCCCCTTTGAGTCCTTGAGACTTTGTGGCAAAAAATTTAAAATGAAAGAATTTAAAAACATATTTTTCATCGGAATCGGAGGCATCGGAATGAGCGCCTTAGCCCGATATTTCCATTCGGTTGGAAAATCTGTTTACGGATACGACAGACATCAATCTGAACTCACTATAGAGCTCGAAAAAATGGGAATGTCTATTCACTACACAGATGATTTGAATAACATTCCAAGTTCTTTGACCAAAGAAAATACTTTGGTTGTCATCACTCCTGCTGTTCCAAAATCGCATTCGGAGTGGAACTATTTTATCGACAACGGATTCGAAATCAAAAAACGTTCAGAGGTTTTGGGACTCATAACCAAAGACACCTATTGCTTTGCCGTAGCAGGAACTCACGGAAAGACAACGACAACCGGAATTTTAGGCCACATCCTTTATCAAAGTGGTGTAGATGTAACGGCTTTTGTTGGTGGAATCGTAGAAAACTACCATTCTAACCTTATCGGAAACGGAAAAACCGTAACGGTTGTCGAGGCAGATGAATTTGACCGTTCGTTCTTGAGATTATATCCGGATATGGCTTGCATTAATTCTATGGATGCCGACCATTTAGACATCTACGGAGACAAGTCGCATATCGAAGAATCGTTCCTTGAATTTGCCCATAAAATCCAAGATAAAAACAAGCTTTTTGCTCCGACTGAATTGCATTTGAATGCCACCAAAATCGGTTTTTCAGATTCAGATGATTTTCAAGCCAAAAACATCAGAATCGAGAACGGAGCGTATGTTTTTGACGTAAAAACAAAAGACGGAGACATTAAAGACATTCGTTTTCACATACCGGGAAAACACAATTTGACCAATGCTCTCACGGCTCTTTCGATGGCTAAAACCTATGGAGTTTCTGACGAAAACATCAAAAAAGCCTTAGAGAGTTTTAAAGGAATCGAAAGACGTTTTTCATACAAAATAAAGACAGACAACTTGGTTTTAATTGACGATTATGCTCATCACCCAACCGAGATAAACGCTGTTTATACAGCCGTAAAAGAATTGTATCCGAACAAAAAAAATGTGGCGATTTTTCAACCGCATTTGTTTAGCAGAACCCGAGATTTTCTCGACGGATTTGCCGAAAGCCTGTCACAATTCGACGAAGTTATTTTATTGGACATCTACCCTGCTCGAGAACTTCCAATCCAAGGAGTAACTTCACAGGTTTTGTTGGATAAAATAACCAATCCGAACAAAAAATTAGTCGCTAAAGAAGAACTTAACAATGCTGTTTTGAATTCTGATGCTCAAATTGTTGTGATAGTTGGAGCAGGAGATATTGGGGAAATGGTGATGCCTTTGAAAGAGTTTTTAGAGAAAAGTTGATTAAACACAGAGATTCTCAGAGAAAACTCAGAGAAACACAGAAAAATGGATATAAATGAGTTGTCATACAAAGTAATCGGATGTGCTATAGAGGTACATAAGCAGTTAGGAGTAGGATTGTTGGAGTCTGCTTATAAAGAGTGTTTGTATTATGAACTCAAAAAGCAAAATCTGTCTGTTGAAAAAGAAAAGGTTTTGCCTATTATATATAAAGAAATTAAACTAGACCACGGATATAGAATTGATTTGTTAGTCGAAAATATTTTAGTAATCGAACTCAAAACGGTAGAATGTTTTACCGATGTTCATTTTGCTCAAGTATTGACATATCTCAAATTAGGCAATTATCCATTAGGGCTCTTGATGAACTTTCACAGTAAAGTTCTAAAAGAAAATATTAAACGATTCATAAATAAAAACTTTGAGGTTCTCTGAGATTACTTTGGGAAACTCTGCGAAACAAAAAATGAAAAAACTAAACTGGAATAACATACGATTTGTGCTAATGCTTATGGCAGTAGTGTTCTTGTATGCATTCGGTTTAGAGCGAAATAAAAAGCGAATGGTCTCTGCTCCCCACATAGAATTTGTGGGTGAAAGCAGGTTGTTCATAACTGAGGATTCGGTTAATAAATTGTTGATAGAAAATTTTGGAGCCGAAAAAACCATTACCAAAGAAAACTTAGTTTTGAAGAAGTTGGAAAGTGTGCTTATAAATCACCCTATTATTGAGGATGCAGAGGTGTTTGTGACCACCAAAGGTGATTTAAAAGCCCAAGTAAAACAGAAAACTCCTGTTGCGAGATTTTACAACACTGAAAGCTCTTTTTATATTGACTATCAAGGAAATACAATGCCCTTATCGAACAATTTTTCAGCCCGAGTTCCGCTGGTAACAGCTCAAATAACTCAGGAAAATAAAGAAGAATTGACCCGTTTGCTTCGGTACATTTATGATGATGAATTTTTGAAGAAAAACATCACCGGAATCGAAGTTCAGAGCGATAAAAACATTCTGATGAAAAACAGAAATTACAATTACAGCATTGATTTCGGAAAGCCTGAAGATATAGAACAGAAGTTTAATAACTATAAAGCATTTTTTCAGAAAGCATCTCAGGATAGTTTGATTGAAAAATACAGCAGAATAAATCTCAGATTTACCAAACAGGTAGTTTGCACCAAAAACGAATAGAATATGGAAAAAGAAAACATCGGAGTCGGACTAGACATTGGTACAACCAAAATTGTAGCAATGATTGGAAAGAAAAACGAATACGGAAAGCTCGAAATAATCGGAGTTGGTAAGGCAAAGAGCTTAGGTGTGGCTAGAGGTGTGGTTAATAATATTACCCAAACTATCCAGTCTATCCGTCAGGCTGTAGCCGAAGCAGAAAACAACTCAGGTTACAAGATCAACAATGTGGTGGTAGGCATTGCCGGACAACACATTCGTAGTATTCAGCACAGTGATTATATCAGTCGCTCCAATGCTGATGAAGTGATTGACGAAAAAGACATTGACCAACTTATCAACCAAGTGCATAAACTTGCTATGCTACCTGGAGAGGAAATTATTCACGTATTGCCTCAAGAATACAAAATCAACGGACAAGAAACCACTACCGAACCTATCGGTATGTACGGTAGCCGTTTGGAGAGCAATTTCCATGTGGTAGTTGGGCAAGCTTCTTCTATTCGAAATGTTGGCAGATGTATTAAAAGTGCAGAGTTAGAGCTTTCGAGCCTTACATTAGAACCTTTAGCTTCTGCTGATGCGGTGCTTTCTCAAGAAGAAAAAGAAGCTGGAGTAGCGCTGATTGACATAGGAGGCGGAACTACAGATTTGGCCATCTTCAAAGACGGAATCATTCGTCACACAGCTGTAGTGCCTTTTGGTGGAAACGTGATTACAGAAGATATTAAAGAAGGCTGTTCGATTATCGAAAAACAAGCAGAGCTATTGAAAATTAAATTCGGTTCGGCTTGGCCTGGTGAAAATAAAGACAACGAAATCGTTTCGATTCCGGGACTTAGAGGTCGTGAACCAAAAGAAATTTCACTAAAAAACTTGTCAAAAATCATTCATGCCCGAGTGATTGAAATCATCGGACAAGTTTTCAACGAAATCAAAGCATACGGACACGAAGATCCGAAAAAGAAACTCATTGCAGGAATCGTATTGACAGGTGGTGGAGCAGAATTAAAGCACATCAAACAATTGGTAGAATACATCACCGGAATGGATACTCGAATCGGGTTCCCGAATGAGAATCTGGCAGGTGATTCAGACCCTGAACTCTCTAGCCCAATTTATGCAACGAGTGTAGGTTTAGTAATGGAAAGCCTCAGACAAAAACAAAATATTAAGAGTGCTACTCCACTTGCAGAGATTAAAAAAGAGGAAGTAAAACCTGTGGTTGAAGAAGTAGCCGAAGAGCCAATTGAGCCTCAAGCTCAAGAAAAACAAAAGGATTCCAAAGAAATTATCAGAAAGTCTTTCTTTGAGAAATACGTTGAGAAGATCAAGAATTTTATAGAAAATACAGAATAAAAACCGGGAGATTATGATAAGCAATTCAGATTTTGGAAGTATTTCATTCGATTTGCCAAAAAACCAATCGAATGTAATTAAAGTAATAGGAGTAGGTGGTGGAGGTAGTAATGCCATCAATCACATGTTCCGTCAAGGTATTAAAGGAGTGGATTTTGTCGTTTGTAATACAGATGCTCAAGCCCTCCAGAATAGTCCCGTGCCCAATAAAATTCAATTGGGAGTAAATCTTACCGAAGGTCTCGGAGCAGGTGCTAACCCAGAAGTTGGACAGCAATCAGCTATCGAAAGCATTTCGGAAATCGAAAAAATGCTCGACACCAATACTAAAATGGTGTTTATCACTGCCGGTATGGGTGGAGGAACCGGTACTGGAGCAGCCCCTGTTATCGCTCAACTTGCTAAAGAAAGAGAAATTCTTACGGTAGGTATCGTAACGATGCCTTTCCAATTCGAAGGAAAAACTCGTTCAGAACAAGCTTTGAATGGTATTGAAAGACTTCGCAAACAAGTGGATTCTTTGATTGTTATCAACAACAACAAACTTCGTGAAGTTTACGGAAACCTTGGTTTCAAAGCCGGTTTCTCAAAAGCAGACGAAGTGTTGGCAACAGCATCAAGAGGAATTGCTGAAGTAATTACGCATCACTACACTCAAAATATTGACTTAAAAGATGCTAAGACTGTACTTTCAAATAGCGGAACAGCCATCATGGGTTCTGCAAAAGCTGAAGGTGAAGACAGAGCAAAACAAGCTATTATCAGTGCTTTAGATTCTCCTTTATTAAATGATAACAAAATCTCAGGTGCTAAAAACGTGTTGCTTTTGATTGTTTCCGGAACCAACGAAATCACTATCGATGAGATAGGAGAAATCAATGATTACATCCAATCTGAAGCAGGACACAGTGCTAACATCATTATGGGAGTTGGTGAAGACGAATCTTTGGGTGATGCTATCGCTGTTACTGTAATTGCAACGGGGTTTAATGCAGAGCAACAAAACGAAATTGTAAATACGGAGCCAAAAAAAATTATCCATTCGCTTGACAACGAAAGCAAAATGGAGCAAAATCTTTTAAAAAAAGAGGAGACTCCCTTAATTAATTTTGCTTTTGAACAAGAAGAGGAAGAATCAACTATAGTAGAAGCTACAATTCAGGAAGAAAAAGAAGAAGAAAAAGTAGTTTTCACTTTAGAGGAAGAAGAAACTCCAATTGCAGAAGAACCAAAATTCGAAATTTTCGAAACGGATTTGATACCTACTTCTGAGTTCATCAAAAATTTAGATGTAGTTTTTGAAATCGTACCGGCTAAATCAACTGATTTTACAATTACAACTCCTGCTCCTATAAAAGAAGAAGAAATTGCTTTCGAAGTAAAAACAGTTACCGAAGATGTTCAAGAAGAAAGAAACGAATTCCTTTTTGATATTTCTGCAGAGACTAAAGAAATGAAAGTGAACGACCCTATTCGTGTTGTTCCCGTAACTGAAGTTTCTGAGGCAGGAATCACCCGTTTTTCTCTCGAAGAATATATGGAAGTTGAAAAACAACTTATGGATTCTAAACCAAAAGTAAAAACAGAAGAAGTTCCTGCAGAACTTAATTTCACTTTGAAACAAGAAATTGCAACTCCGCAAGCTGTTAAAGAAGAAGAAATAAAGGAGCCTGCTTTTAGACCTTCTTTTGAAGAACTTCCTGCAACCGAAATGACCATTGAAGAAGCTTTAAGAGCAAGAGCAGATGAGCGAAGAAGAAAAATGAAAGAGTTTAATTATAAATTTCATAACAGTATTTCACGAATTGAAGAGATAGAAAAGGTTCCTGCATACAGACGTCAGAATATTGATTTATCTCAGAATGAGTCATTAAACGGGATTTCTAGGACATCTTTAAGCACAGACAGCAATAATGACCTGCAACTCAGAAATAATAACTCTTTTTTACATGATAATGTAGATTAAAAATATGTTAAATCAATTAACAAAGTCGCTTATAATATAAGCGACTTTGTTGTTTTTATATCGAATAATTATGTAATTTTTTCTACATATAATTATTCAACCACTTTTAACATAATCGCAGGGTTTGCAGAAATTATAGAAAATTTAACTCTTATTGTTGTATGTTAATTATTTTAAGACTACTTTTGACATGAAATTAGGGACTTATTCATTTATTATTTACGCATAAAAATTTAAAGCTTAATTATAATAAAAACAACTCAGAATATTCCAAATCCACCTTATTTGGTATGAGTAAAAAGGAAATATTTAGATAAAAAGAATTGTTTAATTAAACTCGTTATTTATGAAGAATAAAACTACTCTTAATGTTTTGTTAAGGGGATGTGTTGTATTTTGTATTGTTTTTCTTTCACAAATCGCATCATCTCAAGTATGCCCTGATATTAATCAGAGAGTGTACGCAACAAGCCAGAATTGGTCATCAAATCTCATAGGGTCAGTTTCAAATCCTACTGCAGCAATTGACGGAGATCCTACTACTCACTCCACAATAAATACCGGACTAGTTCTAGCTGGCCTAGGAACTACTTACCAAAACTTGTCTTGGGGAGGAGCAGATATTGCTGCTGGAACACCACTATCAGTTAAATTGGGCGCAAATACCAATTTACTATCTGTGGGCGCTACAATTTTAGTTCAAGCTCGAAGAGATGGAGCAAACGTAGGCTCTTCTCAGGTTGTTACAGGAAATGTATTGAACTTGATTTCCGGAGAAAGTGTTTATGACTATACCTTTATTCCGGAGGCTGGAGGAGTTCCTCAGCCTTATGATGAAGTAAGAATTACCATAACTGCTGCTGTTGGTTTAGGTTTTTCTGTAAATGTTTTTGAGGCCTATTACCACACTACCACTCAAGTGGCTGATTGTAGCCTAGGTGATGTAGTAGATTTATTCTACGGAGTAGAAGACCTAGGTGTTGGACTTCTCACAGGTGCAGCTGGGGTTGATAACCCATGGAATGCTATAGATGGTGATGATACCACTTATGCTTCATTAATAAACGGGATTTCTCTATTGGCCGAATCTAAACTTACCGTAGTGTTCTCAACACCACTAACGGCTCAAGATAAAATTGAAATACTATTATCAGACGATTCAATTGCACTTTCTATAGAAGCAATGAATGGTCTTACAGTTCAACGTTATTACGGGAATAATTTGGTAGGTCTTCCTTTGTCACCAGACGGGAACGGACTAACCGTTGATTTCCTAGGTTTTTCAGACTCTCAAGCTATTGCATTAATTGAACCTCAAGATGGTTTAACGTATGACAGAATAGAAATAGCTTTTGGTGGTGTAGCAGATTTGCTCGACGGATTGAGAATTCACGAAATAAGAAGAAAAGCAGGATTTAATATTACCGGATATCCTTATAATATTGTTCACTTAAATCCTGGTGATGATACTTCGCTAACAATAAATGACCCTACCGGCTGTACTACTTATCAGGTAGTGGATCAAGACGGAAATGCTTTGGCAATGTCAGGAAACACTTTTGAATTGCCAGCCGGTTTAGCCGAAGGGTCCATATATACATATTACATACAAGGATTCCGATACGGATGTGCCTTTGGAGCACCAACTGAAATTGCTGTTTTAGTAGGCGATACTTCTAACACTGGTATTTGCCCTGGCGTAAACGAAAGAATTTATGCTACCAATCAAAGCTGGGGAACTTCTTTTATTGGACCGAATGTATCCAATGCAGGAGCAGCCGTTGACGGAGACCCTCAAACTTATTCTACAATAAACATTCCTCTTGGTCTTTTAGGATTAGGAACAACTTATCAAAATTTCTCTTGGGGTGGAGCCGCACTTCCTGCCGGAACTCCGGTTTCTGTTAAATTAGGCCCTGGATTCAACCTAGTAGGCGTTGGGTCGGGATTAACCATTGTTGGAAGAAGAAACGGTTCTAATATAGGAGCTATCCAATCAGTAAGCGGAGGGCTTGTCAACCTAATTTCAGGAGAAAACGCTTACGAGTTTACCTTCGTTCCTTCATCGGGAGGAGTTCCTCAAGAATTTGACGAAATTCGAGTAATGTTTGGTGGAACCTTATCTTTAGGGCAATCTGCACGAATTTATGAAGTATATTACCATACAAATTCAAACACTATTGCTGATTGTAATGCAGGTGAAATTATCGATTTACTCTATGGAGTTGAAGATTTAGGATTAGGGGTATTATCAGGAATTGCAGGAATTACAAATCCTTGGAATGTAGCTGATAATGATCTAAACACTTATGCAGAAGTTTCTAATACACTGTCATTACTTGCTCAAACTACACTTACAGCAGTTTTCGCTTCACCACTTCAAGGAGCAGACCAAGTGGAAATAACAGTTTCATCGCCTTCCTCTCCACTATCTGTAACTTCACTAAACGGAATTACAGCGCAACGCTATATGGGTTCACAACCTGTTGGAGGTGCTATAGAGGCTCATACGAATACTGTTTCTGTAGAATTTTTAGGAAGTTCAGATAATGAAATGTCAATCATACTTTCTCCGGAAGATGCTCTAGCTTATGATCGAGTAAAACTATCATTCGGAGGAGTAGCAGATATACTTGGCGATTTAAGAATTCATGAAATCACCAGAAGAGCCGGCTTCCAAATTGAAGGTGCTCAAGGAAATGTAATTTATTGGGAAACGGGAGACTCTACTTCTTTCACCATTCAAGAGCCAACTACTTGTACGACTTTTCAAGTAACAGACCAAAGCAACAACCCACTAGTGATGGTAGGAAATACTTTTGAACTCCCTTCAGACATGGTAGAGGGTCAAACTTATTATTTCTACGTACAACCTTATCGTTACGGATGTGCTTTCGGAAAACCAGTTGAAATTGTTGTTGTAGCAGGAGATTATTCTGTAAATCCAACAGACTGTCCAGAGGCTTATGAAAGAACGTATGCTACCAATCAAACTTCAGGCACTGTTCTACTTGGTGGATTAGTAACCAACGGTAATAATGCTGTAGATGGAGATCCTTCTACACACTCAACCATAACAGTTGCTCTAGGAGTGTTAGGTTTAGGAAACGCATACCAAGATATTTCATGGGGCGGAACGGTAGTTCCTGCAGGAACTCCTGTATCTATTAAATTAGGCCCTGAATATGGAGTTTTAGGTTTAGCAACAGGACTTACTGTAGTAGCAAGAAAAGACGGAGCAAACATCGGAACTGTTCAAGATGTTGATTCTGCTTTGTTATCGTTATTACCTGGTGAAAATGTTTATGAATACACTTTCACACCTTCACTAGGAGGTGTACCTCAAGAATATGACGAAATCAGAATTACTGTAGGAGGATTATTAGCTGCTGGTGTTTCTGCAAGAGTATTTGAAGTGTATTATCTAACACCAACAGATACAGTTACTAATTGTGGTATAGGAGATGTATTAGATCTTTTCTACGGAGTCGAAGATTTAGGACTTCAAGCCCTTACAGCGACAGTTGGTGTGGCTGATGCTTGGGATGCTGTAGATGGAGACGTTGCAACATTTGCCACAGTATATAATGGTGCTGCTGTTTTAGCACAAGCTCACCTAACGGTTGTTTTCTCAACTCCAACAGTAGATGGAGACACTGTTGATATGCTAATTTCAAACCCGGGCGGAATTCTTTCACTAGGCTTGTTAGACGGATTCGAAATTCAAAGATATTACGGTTCAGAAGCTGTAGGAGATCCTATCGATTCTTCTTCTAGCTTTTTACAATTAAACCTATTAAATCCGGGAGATAATCAAGGAACATTGGTTTTAGCTCCTGAAGACGGATTGGCTTATGACCGAATCAAGATATCTATGGGAGGTGGTGTAGCCACCGTATTAGACGGATTAAAAATTCATGAAATCACAAGAACACCATTCATTAAGCTTACAGGTTCAAATGATATGGAAGTTGTACCTTGTGCTTATGATTTATTGTCATTTGATCCAGTAGATACTTGTACGACTTATCAAGTACAAGATGATATGGGTAATTTACTTACTCCAAACGGAGATTATGCTTTTGATTTACCGGCTGGTTTAATTGAAGGTAACACTTATACTTTCTTTGTACAAGCTATCAGATATGGTTGTAATGTAGGTGGGCTTCAAGAAATTGAAGTGACCATCATGCAACGAGCTACTCAAGCAGACCTGACAGATATCTTAGTAAACGGTGAGCCTGCAGCTCCAATCTGTTTAGGATTGAATGAAGAGGTAGAACTAACAGTAGGTTTAGCAGCTACTTCAACAGTAGTA
>JBEBUB010000061.1:0-11079 GCA_040393445.1 Flavobacterium beibuense | reverse complement strand
ATATACGGCACTTTTTATATTTAGTCATTCAGTTTCAAAACAGCCATAAAAGCAGATTGCGGAATTTCGACATTCCCTACTTGTCTCATACGTTTCTTACCTGCTTTTTGTTTTTCAAGAAGTTTACGTTTTCTGGAAATATCACCTCCGTAACATTTTGCGGTAACGTCTTTACGTAAGGCTTTGATGGTTTCACGAGCAATAACCTTCACACCTACTGCAGCCTGAATCGGGATATCAAATTGTTGTCTTGGGATAAGCTCACGAAGCTTTTCACACATTTTTTTACCTATATGATAAGCATTATCTTCGTGAATAAGCGCAGAAAGTGCATCCACATTTTGTCCGTTCAAAAGCACATCCAAACGAACCAGTTTTGAGACTCTCATCCCGATTGGGTGATAATCAAACGAAGCATAACCTTTAGAAACGGTTTTTAATCGGTCATAAAAATCGAATACGATTTCAGCCAGAGGCATGTCGAATATAAGTTCAACTCTTTCTGTTGTTAAATAAGTCTGGTTTGTGATTTGCCCTCGTTTTTCGATACAAAGACTCATTACGTTACCCACAAAGTCAGCTTTGGTAATGATAGTTGCTTTGATGTATGGCTCCTCTACCCTATCCAATCTTGATGGTTCCGGTAAGTCAGACGGGTTGTTTACTACAAACGGAGTTTCCGGATCTTTTTTGGTATAAGCCAAATACGAAACGTTCGGTACGGTTGTGATAACCGTCATGTTAAATTCTCTTTCCAAACGTTCTTGAACGATTTCCATGTGAAGCATTCCTAAGAATCCACAACGGAAACCAAAACCTAATGCAGCCGAACTCTCAGCCGTAAACACTAAAGAGGCATCATTAAGTTGTAATTTTTCCATCGAATTACGAAGTTCTTCGTAATCTTCTGTATCAACTGGATAAATCCCAGCAAAAACCATTGGTTTTACGTTCTCAAAACCATCAATCATATTTTGAGTAGGTTCTTTAGCATCCGTAATCGTATCCCCTACTTTTACTTCTTTAGCTTCTTTAATTCCGGAAATCAAATAACCTACGTCACCTGTCCCGATAGTGTTTTTCGGAACTTGATTTAGTTTTAAGGTTCCTACTTCATCCGCAAAATATTCTTTTCCGGTAGCCATGAATTTAATCTTCTGACCTTTAGAAATAGCTCCATTCATCACTCGGAAGATTACTTCAATTCCTCGGAATGGATTATAAACAGAATCAAAAATCAAAGCTTGTAAAGGTTCATCAGGATTTCCTTTCGGAGCAGGAATTTTCTCAATTACAGCCTCCAAGATTTTATCAACTCCAAAGCCTGTTTTTCCGGAAGCATGAATAATATCTTCTAGCTTACAGCCTAATAAATCAACGATATCGTCACTAACTTCTTCAGGATTAGCACTTGGCAAATCCACTTTGTTAAGAACCGGAATAATTTCCAAATCATTCTCTAAAGCTAAATATAAGTTTGAAATCGTTTGAGCCTGAATGCTTTGAGCAGCATCAACAATTAATAGTGCTCCTTCACAAGCAGCGATGGAACGAGATACTTCATAAGAAAAATCTACGTGACCCGGAGTGTCAATAAGGTTTAAGATATATTTTTCGCCTTTATACTCATATTCCATTTGGATAGCGTGAGATTTAATGGTAATTCCACGTTCTCTCTCCAAATCCATATTGTCTAAAAGCTGGGCTTGTTTTTCACGTTCGGTTACGGTTTGAGTAAAATCAAGCAATCGGTCTGCAAGAGTACTTTTTCCGTGATCAATATGGGCAATAATGCAAAAATTTCGGATATTCTTCATCTTCATAAAATAAGTGAGCAAAGATAAGTTTTTTTTGATTTGAAAGGCTATCCTTACTCAAAATTAGTCTTGAAGTATGACAATTTATCTTTGAAAAATCAGTGCTTGATACGTCTTCTTCTTTTTATGCTTTTCTTTTTTCTATTTTTCTTTCTTTCCCTTATCATTTTTTTGATAGGTTTAATAGAAAGAACAATTAAAAGACCTAAAACTATAATGGCAATAATAGTACTGTCATCCATAGTCGTTCTATCAGTAAAAAAATTTACAAGAAAATTATCTTCCATAATTCAAAGCAAACCTAGATTAGTTTTACAATTCATAGCAAACCTTGCAAATTTATACAATATCCTTTTCCAAAAAACATTTTTAATAAAAAATTTCCAACAATTATAATTTATTATTCAGAGCATTTTCGAGATAGTAATTTCTATATTTGTGGTTTAATTTATTAGACAATATTATTATGAAAAAGTTGATGTTTTTTGCTTTATTATTCGTTTTAGGTTCTTGCAAAAAAGAACAAGAAAGCACAAAAATTGAAGATACTGTAGTTATCGAAGTACTTTCACCGGAAGTATTTGAAAATCACCTTCAAGAAGGAAATGTTCAGTTAATTGATGTACGGACTCCAAAAGAATTTGAGTCAGGACATCTGAAAGGCGCTAAAAATCACCACATCTATGATAAAGATTTCAGAGAACAAGTTAGCTATTTAGACAAAGAAAAACCTGTATATGTGTATTGCAAAGCAGGAGGTCGTAGTCACGAGGCAGCTGAAGAGCTAAAAACTATGGGCTTTAAAAAAGTATATGACCTGCAAGGTGGGATTTCTGAATGGAAAGGGGAACTTGAGTAAAAGTATTCAGTTGGCAGTCGCAGTCTTCAATACTGCTACTACCAACTGAAAATTAAATTATATCTTTTCGATAGCCGTTTGCAATCTTTTTATGGTTTCATCCTTCCCGATTGTTTCTATGATTTGGAAGATATCAGGACCTTTCATCGCTCCTACTAAACTAATTCGCAAAGGTTGCATTACTTTACCCATCGGGATTTCATTACTCGTAATCCAATTTTTGATTTCTTGTTCTAATGCTGTTGCTTCAAATGTTGAAGAACTACTCAAAATAGAAATCAATTGCTGCATATAACCCGGAATTTCTTCTTTCCAGTTTTTCTTAGCTTTCTCGTCATACTCAGATGGAGCTACAAAGAAAAAGTCTGAAAGTTCCCAAAAATCGGTTACGAAGTTTGCTCTTTCTTTTACTAAAGAAACTACTTTTTCAACATGCTCAAAGTTTGTATTTACACCTTTTTGCTCCAAGATTGGTAAGAACATTTTAGCTAAAAGAGCATCATCTTGTTTTACTAAATATTGGTGATTGAACCATTTGTTTTTCTCCGGATCAAACTTCGCTCCTGATTTACTTACTCTTTCTAAATCAAAGCTTTCGACCAATTCATCTAAAGAATAAATTTCTTTATCGCTTCCATCATTCCAGCCTAAAAGTGCTAAAAAGTTGATAACCGCTTCAGGGAAGAATCCTTTCTCTCTATAACCTGATGAAATCTCTCCTGATTTCGGGTCTTTCCACTCTAATGGGAAAACAGGGAAACCTAATTTATCTCCATCTCTTTTAGATAATTTTCCGTTTCCGACAGGTTTTAAAATCAATGGTAAATGAGCAAATTCAGGTGCTTGCCAACCAAAAGCTCTATACATCATAAAATGCAACGGAAGCGATGGCAACCACTCTTCACCTCTAATCACGTGAGAGGTTTCCTGTAAATGGTCATCTACGATATTTGCTAAGTGATAAGTAGGCATTCCGTCTGATTTGAAAAGCACTTTGTCATCCAACAAAGAGGTTTCAAACTTTACTTCGCCTCTAATCAAATCTTTTAAAAGTAATGTTTCGTTAGTCGGAGTTTTAAAACGAATTACATAAGGCTCTCCGTTTTCAATTCGTTTTTGAACTTCTTCGTAAGACAATTTCAACGAAGTTTCTAGTTCTTCACGAATGCTATGATTATAAATAAACGTCTTTCCTTCTGCTTCTGCATTTTTACGGAGTTCATCTAATTTTTCTGATGAATCAAAAGCATAGTAAGCATTTCCGCTTGCAATAAGCTGTTCGGCATATTGTCTGTATAGTGGTTTACGGTCACTTTGTCTGTATGGAGGAAATTTTTCGTTTTTTCCGATGGTTTCATCCGGTGGAATTCCCAACCATTCTAAAGCTTCAAAAATGTATTGTTCGGCTCCTTCTACAAAACGGGTTTGATCTGTATCTTCGATACGTAAATAGAAAGTTCCGTTGTGTTTTTTCGCAAATAAATAATTGAACAAAGCTGTTCTTACTCCACCGATGTGCAATGGTCCTGTAGGACTTGGTGCAAATCGTACTCTAACTTTTTCCATGTTAACTATAGTAATTTATCGGGCAAAGGTAAGACTTTCGGAAAAGCTAAAAAACAAAAATATGCTTTAAAACGGGTCAGGCACTCGTTCTTCTTCGGGCACCTCATCCGTTTGGTTTTTGTTTCGCTGTTTTCCTCTTTCTTTCATAAACTTGATGTAATCCGGAGTAAAATCAGATTCGATATCCTTAAACTCTTGTTCTTTTTGTTTTTTACGTCGGGTTTCTGTTACAAAAAGTTTATTCATAAATTGCTTAAACGTATCAAAATCAACCTGCCACGACAAACCGATTCCTTGTGTGTAGCCAATACCTTCTCCGAAGTAATTTATGTCATTTTCTCGGTTGAAAACACGTAATTCGAGTGTTCTGTCTTCATTTAATCGAAGCCTCATTTCCACATTACCTACCACCACAGATTCTTCGGTTCCTCCAACAGGCACCCCGAGTCTTCCGTTAATGGTAATATCTTCATTAATTTGAGTCGATAAACTGATTCCCAATCGGTCTGAATCTTGGAATTCCTGATTCGGATTTCTGATTCCGGTTTGATAATCTACTCCCAGTTGGAACATACTCCCGTCATCTGAGAGCAAATTGTTGAGCAAGTTACTTCCGGTTTCAGCAAAAGTTCCTCCTACACCGCCCATTCCGTCACTTCCCATAAAATTTCGAGATAACAAAAGCGAAAGAGCTTGTGTTCTTCTACTGTCTTTATCAGCTAATTTATACTGAATTTCAGACTGAAGTGAAGAACCCACACTTGGGAATTCAAAGATATAATCAGGCTCTTCTAAGGCTTCAAGAGTTCCTCTAACGTCAATAACGAGATTCACCGGAATTTTTCGGTTAAAATTCGGATTATCAAGCAATACGGCCGGGTTGGCTTCGGTTGAATAAACACCTTGTACATTCAAATTTGCCATTATCGGATCACCAGACCACGTGATGGTTCCGCCTCTTTTCACATCAAATCGCTTGCTGATAATTCCACCATATCTGAAGTCATAATATCCGTCTTCTACTGTGAAAACGCCATTCATCGTAAAACGACCCAGTGTATTGATATCCATAAACAAGGTTCCGTTTCCTTTACCTCTTCTGATAGCGTGACCGGTGTTTCTATCAATAATAATATCGATTTCTGCATCGGGAGTTACGTTCAGGTTGAAATTCATCTCTAATCCGGTTGAAACCAATCCGGTTGGGGCATCAACATTGAGATTATATTTCTCATTCGGACTCATAAACTGAATGTAAGACACCTCTCCTACAGATTTCGAACTTCCAATCGGAATTTTGATATGTGTTCCTTTTTCAGACGTAGCAGTTGCTGAAATAGTAAGCCCTGAAGTTGGGCCGTTGATAGAAGCATTTCCTTTTATAAAAGCCGTTCCGTAATACATCGTATCTTCAGAATCTTCTGTATCTAATACTAAAAATCGTGAAGAACTCAGGCTCAAATCCAATATCCAATCTGTAAAGAGTTTGTGATTTATGGTTCCAAAAAATGCTCCTTTTGTCTGATATTTAGTGTCTGTAAGATGTGTTTGTCTTAGGAAAATCTGTCTTTGAGTAACATCAACTATCGAATTATCATCAAAAGCATAATCTACATTCAAATACGGGATTTTCATTCCTGCTTTATTAAGATAAATTCTTCCGTTTATTTCAGGTTTTGTCAGGTTTCCGGTCACGGTAGTTCTACCTGAAGCCAAACCTCTGATATTCGTTATAACTTCACCTCCGAAGGTCGTAAAAGGAGCTAAATCGAACTTGGTTAGACGTAAGTCAAAATTTCCAAAAGTCTCTCTACCAATAATTTCTAAATCACCTTCAGCCGAAAAATATTCTTCATCGTCTTTATACAAGTAGCTGTTGATACCGAATTTTCTCAACGTATTATCTCCTTCAGCTTCGACCAACAAATCACCCATTACGGTTTGATTGATACTAAAGCCCAAAACTTCTAAAGACGACGTAGGCTTATAAACATTGTTATCTTGCTCAAAATGAATGGTTCCGTTAAGGGTACCATCTAAATCAAGTTTGTCTATATTTGGAGTGAGTTTACTGAGCGGAACTTCCTTAAAATCAAGAGAAATGTTTTTATAAGTGGAATCTCTAACCTCTCCTAAAAGTTCTACAAACTTATCTTCATGTGAGAGTTTTATTTTTTCGATTAAAAAATTGTTGATTGATTTATTGAAAACCACTTTGTTGTCCTGATTGTTATCTTCGTTGAGGAACCAAAGAAAGTCTTTAAAGAACAATTCTGATTTCTGGAAACCAACAACGGAATTATTCTCTTCGTTGATCGTATGATACAGGTTCAGGTTATAATAATCCTGATTTCTGCTCCCGCCTTTAAACTCTGTACGGAAATACAGCGTATCGTTGTGGCTCACATTAATAAGCCCAAAATCTGAGATTTTATAGAGTTTGGTTTTGATACTGTCAATTTCGACATAAGCGTTATAAAGCGGGTTTTTATTATCAATCTGTAGGTTGATTCTATCGATACGGTTCTCTCCTATTTCAAGACTCGGAGTGATAAAATTGAGCTTAAAAACCTCATCATCAGGATTCAGGTTTCCACGAATGATAGTGTTGCTACCCAAAGAAATATCCGGATAGAAAACCTCAATAATTTTGTTGTAAATGCTAAAGTTAAACCTCACAAATTGATCTTCTCCAATTTTATGAGGCGAATAGTTGGTATAAAGGCTTCCTAAAGCATTTTGGAAAATTTTACCCAATTCTTTGAATTGATATTTCCCTATAAAAACTCCTTCGATAATATCCGGAGAATTTATGGCAATCGTACGTACTTTTCTATCGTTGAACTCAGAAGTAACCGTAAAATCTTCGAAATAATAAATATCGTTATGGTTTTGGTAGGAAGTATTTCTGAAATTGAGTTTCCCTATCATTTCATCCATCGTATTTCCTTCTGCATTAAGCTCAATATTCCCTTTGATAACCGAAAGTGTATCACGAGTAACCAGCTGTAATACATTCAAATCAGCATAGTCAATTTGAGCTTTAAAATCATATTTTTTGACCTCAGCGGCCAAAGCAGCGCTTCCTTCAAACGAAAGTTTTACGTTAGGGTCATCAATATGGATTTCACCATCAAACTCAGGTTTGGTCATTGAACCGCTAACCAAAATATTTTGATAACGATATCCATTAAAGTCAAAAGACTGAAGTTTTCCGTCAATATGATTATCAACTGTTTCTAAAATAAAACCTTTTCCTTTTACATCTACAGTTCCCGTTACTCTACCCAATATTTCTTGATCTAAAAACTTGCCTAAATGGAAATTTTTTGCTTTAACTTTTCCTTGATAAGAAGTGTTTTCAGAATGGGTAATATCCTGCATTTTTAAATCTGTGGTGAGATTCCCGAGTTGACTTCTGATATCTGATTGCAGATTGATGTTGTTTCTGTCTAAATAGATATTTCCGTTTAACGATATAGTACCAGCATTGTCTAACAAATCAGGCATTTTATCACCCAACACTCTTGGCAACAATTCTTTAATCGTTTTATTTGAAGTAATTATTTCAGTTATTTTACCGGAAATCGAGAAGTCTCTTTCGCCTGCTACGGTAATATTTTTGAATGCCAAATCTGCACTCAGAAGCATATTTTGGTCTGATATAACCAGTTTATCAGCCAGGAAATCATTGAGTGTTCCGGTTGCATTTACTCTAAAATCAAAGATTTTATCTTCAATAAATTCCGGATAAAAATGGTTCAAATCATTGGTGGCTAATTTGCTATTTTCATCAAAAATCACATCCATCACTACTCTATCCGTAAACTCAGACAAGTCTCCTTCGTTGTAGTTCAATATAATTTTTCCAGCCAAAACAGACCCTTCTTTACTTAAAGCATCCAAATCCAATATATGAATTTGATTGTTGGAATACTTCAACTTTCCTTTGAGATTTTCCATAAACACTCCATCGTTATACAAAAACGAAAAGTATTCAGAATCAGCCGTAATGACATCTCTGTTTATTGAAAAATCATCAAAATTTACGTTTATTTTCTTGAAATCAACACTTACAGGATTTTGACGATTTTGGTTTTCGACTTTGAATCTCCCATTGTTGATTTTCAGATTTGTGGCTGTTAGAATAAACGGTTTGTCTGATTTAGGATTATCACTTTCGAATTTTTCAACAAAAATATTGATATTCGAATTTTCTTCGCCTTTATAAGTCGTCAAGTAAAACGTAAGCTCATCTGCTTTTAGGTCGCCAAAAATCAAATCGACATCAATAAGCCTTTTGGCATTTAGAATTTTTGTTTGAATGCTTTTGGCATAAATAAGCGTATCTTGGTGATGGTCTTTGATTAGCACTCCTCTGAGTTTTACACCACCAAATACCGAAATAGCTACTTTTTCGACATTTATATCAGCTCCTGTAGATTCTCGAAGCTCTTTAGTGACGATTCCGCCTATATAGGTTTGCACCGGAGGAAGGGTAAGAAGTATCCCTAAAAGCAATATCAACAGGATGACTCCCACTAAAATCCGAACAACTATTTTTCTGTATTTTTTGATACTGCTAAAATGTTTACTTTTGTAATGCAAATATAATTAAATCACCACAGATGTCCAGTATTTATTTTGCTATGAATAAAGCGATTTTAGAAGGACAAAACTGTGTTTGAAAACAATTCAAATTCTGTTCCGTTTTTATGGATAATCATCCTGTTTATATCTTGGCAATCGAAAGTTCTTGTGACGACACGGCTGCTGCCGTACTTTGTAACGATAGAATTTTATCAAATATTGTAGCAAATCAAAAGGTTCATGAGCAATACGGTGGTGTTGTGCCTGAACTAGCATCAAGAGCTCACGAAAAAAACATTGTTCCGGTTATTCATCAGGCTTTGCAAAAAGCCGGAATCACCAAAGAACAACTTTCTGCCATTGCTTTCACTCAAGGTCCGGGGCTTATGGGTTCGCTTTTGGTAGGTGGTAGTTTTGCCAAGTCATTGAGTTTGGCTCTAGATATTCCGCTTATTGGAGTCAACCACATGCAAGGACATATTTTAGCTCATTTTATTGACGAAGAAGGTTTTGACAAGCCTGAATTTCCGTTTTTGGCGATGACCATTAGTGGAGGCCATACACAAATCATCAAAGTGACTGATTATTTCGAAATGGAAGTTATCGGAGAAACAACCGATGATGCTGTAGGAGAAGCCTTTGATAAAAGTGCAAAAATCCTCGGACTTCCCTATCCCGGAGGACCGCTTATTGACAAATATGCTCAACTCGGAAAACCAGTTTTTAGTTTTACCAAGCCCAAAGTTGACGGTTTAGACTTTAGCTTTAGCGGACTGAAAACACAAATTCTGTATTTTATCCAAAAGAAAATCAAAGAAAATCCGAATTTTATCGAAGAAAATCTGAATGATATTTGTGCCTCCATTCAGCATATTATTATCGAAATCATAATGGATAAGCTCAAAACAGCTGTCAAAGAAACAGGAATCAGTCAAATTGCTATCGGAGGAGGAGTTTCTGCCAATTCAGGAATCCGAAAAGCGTTGAAAGAAGCCGAACAAAAATACGGTTGGAAAACCTTTGTACCAAAGTTTGAATATACTACCGATAACGCTGGAATGATAGGTATTACAGGTTATCTGAGATACAAAAAAGGAATGTTTGACGATGTTTCGGTGGTGAGTAAAGCCAGAATGGAAATTTAAGTAGTTGTTTCACAGAGATTCACAAAGAACACACTGAGATTCTCAGAGATAAATTTAAAATAAAAACTTTGTGCAGCTCTGAGTTTCTCTGATAAACTCTGTGTAATAGCCATAAAAAAATATGAGAACAACCACTTCACGATATATAGAAAATCCAAAGCAGTTTAAAGAGCAAATACTGAATTGGTCAAATCAATTCAGAGAGGTTGTGTATTTAGACAGCAACGATTATCCTCAAAAGTATTCGTCTTATGACATGGTTTTGGCTGTTGAGGCTTTTACAACCATAAAAACCGATTATTTCGATGCTTTTAGCAAACTGAGTGACTATTATCACACCACCAAAGATTGGCTTTTTGGTTATTTGTCGTATGATTTAAAAAACGATGTCGAAAGGCTTACTTCTTCAAATTTTGATGGACTCCATTTTCCGGATTTGTTCTTTTTTCAACCTAAAAAGTTATTTCTACTTAAAGGAAATCAGCTTGAAATTCAATACTTACGAATGGTTGATGATGAAATGGAACTAGATTTTGAAGAGATAATTAAGGTTGACATTGAAACTCAAAACTCAAAACTTAATACTCAAAACTCCATACAGCAACGAGTTCCGAAAGAAACCTATTTAGAAAAAGTATCCAACGTTTTAGAACACATTCAGAGAGGTGATATTTATGAAGCTAATTTCTGTATGGAATTCTATGCAGAAAATACTCAAATCAATCCGTTAGAAACCTATAAAAAACTAAATAGTATTTCTGAATCGCCTTTTTCGGTTTATTTCAAAAATGAAAATCAATACATTCTATGCTCTTCTCCAGAAAGGTATCTTAAAAACGAAAAAGGGAAAATAATCTCACAACCCATCAAAGGAACATCCAAAAGATTTGAAGATTCGGAACTAGATAATCGCTCAAAAATAAAACTTCAACAAAACCCAAAAGAACGTTCAGAAAACATTATGATAGTTGATTTAGTTCGCAATGATTTATCCCGAACAGCTGAGAAATCATCGGTTGAAGTAGAGGAACTTTGTGAGGCATATTCCTTTAAACAAGTACACCATTTAATTTCTACGATTACTTCAAATAAAAACACAGAA
>JBEBUB010000060.1:0-11162 GCA_040393445.1 Flavobacterium beibuense | reverse complement strand
ACCTCCGATTATGGATGGTTCTTCAAAATATTTTGTAGAAGCTATCGAAAAAGCAGGAGTTGTTGAGCAAGATGCTGAACAAAAAATATATACCGTTAAAGAAGTTATTTCTTATACAGACGAAGAAACCGGAAGCGAAATCTTAGTGATGCCTGCAGACGAATATCAGGTGACTACGATGGTTGATTTCGGCACAAAAGTGCTCGGAACTCAAAATGCTTCTATCAAATCGATTTCTGAATTCAAATCAGAAATTTCTAATGCAAGAACCTTTAGTTTTCTTCACGAATTAGAAGCTCTTTTACAACACGGACTTATCAAAGGTGGAGATTTGAACAATGCCATTGTTTATGTGGACAAAGAAATTTCACCCGAAACGATGGAGCACCTCAAAGTTGCTTTCGGAAAAGACAATATTTCGGTTAAACCAAACGGAATTTTAGATAACCTTACCCTACACTACCCTAACGAAGCTGCAAGACACAAATTGCTTGATGTGATTGGAGATTTAGCTTTGGTAGGAATGCGTATTAAAGGAAAAGTAATTGCTAACAAACCCGGACATTTTGTGAATACGCAGTTTGCTAAAAAACTGTCAAAAATCATCAAAATCGAAGAGCGAAATCAAGTACCTACTTATGATCTGAATCAACCTCCACTTATGGATATCACTCAGATTATGAACGTATTGCCTCACAGACCTCCGTTTTTGTTAGTTGATAGAATATTAGAACTCTCTGACACTCACGTAGTGGGAATGAAAAACGTAACGATGAACGAACCGTTTTTCGTTGGACACTTCCCTGGAGCTCCTGTGATGCCTGGAGTTTTACAAATCGAAGCTATGGCACAAGCAGGAGGAATTTTAGCATTAAGCACGGTTCCTGATCCTGAGAATTACTTGACCTATTTTATGAAAATAGACAACGTAAAATTCAAACAACAAGTTTTGCCTGGAGATACGTTGATATTCAAATTAGAATTGTTGACACCTATCCGTAGAGGAATTTGCCACATGCAGGCTTATGCTTACACCAACGGAAAATTGACAACAGAAGCAGAACTAATGGCTCAAATTGTAAAAGCAAAAAATTAATTTAGGAATTGGTTTTTAGGAAATATCCTGACAATCAAACCAACAACTATAACGACTATGAATCAACCTTTAGCATACGTTCATCCGGGTGCAAAAATTGCCAAAAATGTGGTAATTGAGCCTTTTACAACGATTCACAACAACGTAGAAATCGGAGAAGGAACTTGGATAGGCTCTAACGTAACCATTATGGAAGGAGCGAGAATCGGAAAAAATTGTAATATTTTTCCGGGAGCGGTAATTTCTGCTATTCCTCAAGATATGAAATTCCAAAATGAAGATACGGTAACCATCATCGGAGACGGAACAACCATTCGTGAATGTGTAACCATCAACCGAGGAACATCAGACAAAATGAAAACCGTAATCGGGAAAAACTGTTGGATTATGGCTTATTGCCACATTGCTCACGATTGTATTGTTGGTGATAGTTGTATTTTCTCAAACGGAACGACACTTGCAGGACACACAACCGTTGGAGACCATGTTGTCTTAGCCGGAATGGTAGCCGTACAACAATTCGGAAACATCGGGAATCACGCTTTTGTAACCGGTGGTTCACTCGTTAGAAAAGACGTTCCACCTTATGTTAAAGCTGCTCGTGAACCGCTTTCGTATGTGGGAATCAACTCCGTTGGTCTTCGTAGAAGAGGTTTTTCACCAGAAAAAATTAGAGAGATTCAGAACATTTACAGAATACTATACCAAAAAAATTACAATACTTCTCAAGCGCTATCTATTATTGAAGGTGAAATGGAAGCTACTCCTGAAAGAGATGAAATTCTTGACTTTATCAAAAATTCTTCTCGTGGAGTTATGAAAGGTTATGCCGGAGGTTCAGCTTTGTAAAACTTTTATTAATAAAATACAGAAAACAACTAAATAAACAATAACCCCGCCTAAAGCATACAGCTTAGGGCATATAGCAAGAAAAAAATGGCAAGTACAGCAGACATCAGAAACGGATTGTGCATTAAATTTAACAATGACATTTATAAAATTGTAGAGTTCCTTCACGTAAAACCTGGTAAAGGTCCGGCTTTCGTAAGAACTAAAATGAAAAGTTTAACTACAGGAAGAACGCTTGAAAACACATTTTCGGCAGGACACAAAATTGATACAGTTCGTGTAGAAACACATACGTTTCAGTATTTGTATGCAGAAGGTGATGATTTTCACTTTATGAATACAGAGACTTTTGAGCAAATTACATTAAGCAAAAATGCTCTTGATGCTCCGGAATTATTAAAAGAAGGTACCAACGTAATGGTTCAAATCAATACGGAAACAGATATGCCTTTAGCTGTAGATATGCCTGCTTCTATCATTTTAGAAGTTACTTATGCAGAACCTGGAGTAAAAGGAAATACTGCAACTAATGCTACAAAACCAGCTACTGTTGAAACAGGTGCTCAAGTAAACGTTCCGTTGTTTATCAATGAAGGTGACAAAATCAAAATTGATACAGCTACGGGAGCTTATATGGAAAGAATTAAAGAATAAATGAAATTCAGTCGAACACATTCGTTAAAAGAAATTTCTGAAATCATCTCCTGCAACTTTGTGGGAGATGAAAATTTTCCTGTTTTGGGGATGAACGAAATCCATGTTGTGGAGGAGGGAGATATCGTCTTTGTCGATCATCCGAAATACTACGACAAGGCCTTACAATCAAGAGCTACTATTGTTCTAATCAACAAAGAAGTTGATTGCCCTGAAGGAAAAGCATTACTTATTTCAGACGACCCTTTTCGTGATTTCAATAAATTAACCAAGCATTTTAAGCCTTTTCAACCATCGAATGTTTCAATTTCTGAGACAGCGAAAATCGGAGAAGGAACCATCATTCAACCTAATTGTTTTATCGGAAATAATGTAGTTATCGGGAAGAATTGTTTGATTCATGCCAACGTAACCATTTATGACGATACGATTATCGGAGATAACGTAATCATTCATTCCGGAACTATTTTAGGAGCGGATGCTTTTTATTACAAAAAACGTCCGGAAGGTTTCGACCAACTTATTTCCGGTGGTAGAGTTGTGATTCAGAACAATGTGGGAATTGGAGCAAATTGCACGATTGATCGAGGTGTTACAGGAGACACAACCATTGGTGAAGGCACAAAAATGGACAATATGATTCAGGTTGGTCACGATACGGTAATCGGGAAAAAATGTCTTATCGCTTCTCAAACCGGAATTGCCGGGTGTGTTGTAGTTGAAGACGAAGTTACTCTTTGGGGACAAGTCGGGGTTACAAGCGGAATCACAATTGGAGCCAAAGCCGTAGTCTTAGGACAAACCGGAGTTACAAAATCTATCGAAGGAGGAAAATCCTACTTCGGAACGCCATTAGAAGAATCTCGCGAAAAGCTAAAAGAATTAGCAAATATCAAAAAGATTCCTCAAATCTTAGACGATTTAAAATCATTAAAATTCAATAAATTTTGGAAATAAAAAAAGACCTCAAATGAGGTCTTTTTTTATTGTAACTTCTTTAAAGAAATCAAAGCATCTTTAATGGTCGGATATTTATAATTGAAACCGTTTTCAGGTAATCGTTTCGAAACTACATTATAACTCTTCAACACAAAATCAGGTTCTATTCCAATAATTTTTGCTCCAAGTTTTAATGCTCCTTCAGGAGTTGGAATGCCTAACCAAGCGTTATTCACTTCACGGAATGTTTGCATCATCTCTGCATTGGTTACAGGATTCGGGCTTGCCATATTGACAACTCCGTTTAGGTTTTTCTCTACACAAAACTCAATAGTTCGAGCATAATCTTCAATATGAATCCAGCTCATGATTTGGTTTCCGTTTCCTTGTTTTCCACCTAAACCGAGTTTAGAAAGTTTATTTAACTTCTCATAAGTTTCGCCAGATTTACCTAAAACCACAGCAGTTCGCATAGCTATTTTTGTAACTTTGGGAATCTCGGTTTTGAAAAATTCTCTTTCCCAAGCGATAATGACATCAGTTAAAAATTCATCTTCGAGTTTTGTGTAGTATTCATCTCGTTTTTCGTCAAACGAAGTTTTATAAATCGTTGCTCCCGAAGCATTAAACCAAAACTGTGGTGGATTTCTACATTCCGACACAGCCTGATTAAGAATTCTTGTGGATTTAATACGAGAATCCAGAATTTCTTTTTTGTTTTTTTCGTTATGCCTAACCGCTACAGATTTTCCGGAAAGGTTGATGAGTATAAAGGCTTCTTCGAGTTCTTCTCTCCAACTTTCGGTTTCCTCCGTATTCCACATCTCATATCGGACACCGCCTCTAATAGAAATTTCTCTCCTACTCAAAACCACTACTTCGTAGCCTTTTCTCCAAAAATATTGAGCGAGATAATTCCCTATAAAACCACTACCTCCGGCTAGGATAATTTTTTTCATTTAGTATGTATAATTTATGTAAAAAGAAAGAGCAAAACAAGTGCCAAGAATGTACCTAAAACTATTTATTTAGCCAGTTTTCGAGCATCTTTTTCCCGAAAGGGGTCATAATAGATTCCGGATGAAACTGCACCGCTCTTACATCAAAATTTCTATGTCTTAACGACATTATATTTCCTTTATCGTCTATAGCAGTAATTTCAAGAGTATCGGGTAGATTTTGAGGATTCACAACCCACGAATGATATCTGCCTACCTCAAAAGTAGATGGTAAATCTTGATATAAAATTTCGTCTTGAACTGTTACGTTGATTGGAGTAGCAACACCGTGAACCACTTGATTTAATCGGATAAGGCTACCTCCGAAAACCTCTGCAATGGCTTGTTGCCCTAAACAAATTCCTAAAATACTTTTTGTAGAAGCATATTCTCTGATAAGTGATTTTAAAATCCCTGCTTCATCAGGAATTCCCGGACCGGGAGAAAGTACGATTTTATCGAAATGTTTAACGTCTTCTAAATCGATTTCATCATTCCGAAAAACGGTTGTTTGTGCTCCGAGACTGTCTAAGTAATGAAATAAATTATACGTAAAGCTATCGTAATTATCGAGTAAAAGTATTTTTTTCATAGTTTGAAACCTATGAAGCTTTTTCTTTAAAAGCTCTTTTATTGAAAACAATCAAAATCCCTACACCAGTGCTAATCGCCATGTCTGCAATGTTGAAAACAGCATTAAAGAAGCTGAAATATTTCCCTCCCACAAACGGAAGCCAATCAGGAAGATTTCCTTTCCAAATCGGGAAATAAATCATATCTACCACATAACCATGGAGCCATGATCCGTAAGGATTTTCCGAAAAAATTGTCGCTACCTGACCATAAGAATGGTCAAAAATAACTCCATAAAAAACCGAATCAATAATATTCCCCACAGCACCCGCAAAAATCAGAGCAATAGCTGTAATCAAGTAATTGGAGGCTTTTTTCCTTACACTATCCCAAAGCCAATATCCAATTCCGATAACCGCTCCTATACGGAAAAGTGTAAGGATTAATTTACCGTATTCTGTTGGCAAAGTCATTCCCCAAGCCATTCCGTCATTTTCAACAAAACGAATCTCAAACCACTTGAAAACAGAAATACTTTCCTCTAACTGAAAATGTGTTTTGATATAAATTTTTGTGATTTGATCTACTAAGAGAACCAAAAATATCAGGAAATAGGCTTTTTTTAAAGTCATTCTTTTATTTGGAATTTAGTCTTGATAGGCTATCAGAATATAAAATAGGATAGCTATACCCCAAACTTTGTTAACTTTGCAAAAGTAGGAAAAAATCCCCAAGCAAAGATGACTAAAAATCAACTCCGTACCTATTATAAAAAATTGCGAACGAAACTATCTGAGCAAGAAAAAGAAGAAAAAAGTCTTGCTATAGCTAATATGCTAGTGCAAACGGAAATTTGGGACAATACTTATTATCACCTTTTCCTCCCGATTACTGAGCAAAATGAGGTTAATACGGAATATATTCTGAATCTTTTGATGGGAAAAGACAAAGAAATCGTACTTTCTAAGACAGATTTCCAAAATCACGAGATGACTCATTCCCTACTTACTGAAGAAACCAAAATCAAAAAAAACAGTTACAACATTCCGGAACCTGTAAGCGGAGAACAAATCTCTGTCGAAAAAATAGATGTCGTATTTATTCCGCTTTTAGCGTATGATAAAAACGGAAACCGAGTAGGTTACGGAAAAGGATTTTATGACAAATTCCTTTCAGAATGCAGAGAAGACGTAGTTAAAGTTGGATTATCGTTCTTCAATCCCGAAAACGAGATTGAAGATGTTTATGAAGAAGACATTCCGCTTGATTACTGCATCACTCCCGACACCATCTATAGGTTTAAGGAAATTAAATAGAATAAAGCCTAAGGACCCTCACTTCAATCAAGACCATTACCTTTTAATTCTCTAATTTTTGTTTTTTTATAGTATTCAATCTGTATTGTGATGGTGGTATTCCATAGTGCTTTTTGAAGAACAAGCTGAAGTTGCTTTCATTTTCAAACCCGAGCTCTCGAGAAATTTCTGAAATAGTAAGCATAGAGTGATTCAAAAGTCGTAAACTCTCTTGTATCGTTTTGTCAATAATAAGCTGTTTAGCCTTTTTACCCGTAATCTTTTCCGTTATTCTTGAGAATTGTTTAGGCGTAATATTCAGTTTTTCAGCATAAAAATTCGTTTGCTTTTCTGTTTTATAATACTTTTGGAGTAACACCCGAAACTTATTCATAATGTTTAAAGAAGCAGGATCTTCTACAGTTTTAAAAGGAGAAGTTCTTAGTTCAGTAAGACCATCTGTGATAAGCATTTCTATAACATTATGAATAACCACTCCTTCTAATCCTGTCTGATTTTCTATATGAAAGTTTATTTTCTCTGAAACATCTTCATGCATTTCCTCTATAGGTATTGGAACCACAGCTACATACGGCTCACTCCTAAAAAACAATTCAGAATTAAGCATTTGAGCATCAACTAACGATCTTTCATAAAAATCAGAAGAGAAAACAAGCACTAAATTTTCCTTATCTGAAGGATTTACAAATTTAAAGATCTTATTAGGAGCAAGATATAAAGCACGATTATTAAATATAGTGTGCTGCTCTTCGTCGTATATATATTGAAAAGGACTACCCAAGACACCTATAATAAAAAAATAATCTGAAGTATCTACTTCTTCCCTCCCCCAAACTTTTACAAACTCTTCAACAGTAAAAAAGCCAAAGCCTTTTTCTAAATTTACAGTAAACATACCTACAAGTGAATTAAATCCTAACTCTAAAAAACAACTTACTTAAACAACTAAATTTTAATATGGTGACAAATGTATCACAGTTAATGTTCAGAAAAACTAAACACATATCCAAATTCAGGAATTCGGAAAAAACTAAACACACAATTCATTTTTATTCAACAAGTTGCTGTTTTTGTTGCTAAATCGAAATAATGATAAATTCATTTGAATTATCAAAATCTCCTAAACAAATTTACAACAAAAACTGTGCAATAGAAAGTATATTCCAAACAATTTCACTTCGTTTTCTGTCAAATTCACGATATATGACCTAAAGTTTTATTAATATAATTTTAGACTGTTTTAAAATTGCAAACGGGTCGGAAAATTTGTATTTTTGAATTTTACTAATCAATCCAAAATAATTATGAAAAGAATATTACTTGCAGTTTTTACTGTATTGCTTTTCTCAAATGGTTATTCCCAAAGAAACTTTTGGCAAATAACCTCTGATGAAGAAATAACCTCTTTAGAAAAAAAAGAAAGAGGTTCGCTGGTTTTAGAATATCACGTATTTGCTTTAGACTTCGAAGGAATTAAGAATGTCTTGAATATGGCAGTAAGCAGAGAATCTGGTTTACCTTCTGATTTAATCCTTACTTTTCCCAATCCTGATGGAGAATTAGAACAATTCAGAATATATGAAGCCTCAGTAATGCATAAAGACCTAGCTGACAGGCATCCTGACATTAAGTCTTATATTGGTCTCGGGTTAGACGACAAAACTGCTATGATTCGCTTTAGCACGACTATCTTTGGTTTCCACGGAATGACTTTTTCAGGTAAATCAGGCACAAGTTATATAGACCCTTATACGACTGATTTGAATTATTATATCGTATATGCTAAAAAGAATACAATGACAACTGATTCGTTTGAATGCTTGGTTGAGAATACTGAAGGTCCTGAAAACGAAATATTTTTCTCTCCAAAAAATAATGCTCGAGCGATGGCCAATAACGGAGTTTTCAGAACTTATCGTTTGGCAATGGCTTGTACTATTGAATATGCTGCTTATCACGTAAATGCAGCCGGTTTAAATGGAGGGACTGAAGCTCAAAAAAAAGCGGCTGTTTTAGCTGCTATGAACGTAACCATGACTCGTGTAAATGGTGTTTATGAAAGAGACATGGCTTTGACTATGGAACTTATCCCTAATAACGAAAGCATTATCTTTATAACCTCAGACAACTTCAACAATAATAATCCAAATACACTTATTGGCCAGAGTCAATCCGTAATAGACGGGATAATTGGATCAAACAATTATGATATTGGTCACACAGTAGCTACAAACACAAGTGGATTAGCCCAAATGTATTCTCCTTGTTCAAACAACAACAAAGCAAAAGGAGTTACCGGAATATCTCAACCTGTGGGAGACCCCTTTAGTATTGATTATGTAGCTCACGAAATGGGACATCAATGGGGAGCTAACCACACATTTAATAACTCTTGTAGTGGTAACAGAAATAATTCTACTGCTGTAGAACCGGGTAGCGGATCTACTATTATGGCGTATGCAGGAATCTGTCCTCCAAACGTTCAAAACAACTCTGATGCTCATTTTCATGCTGTCAGCCTAGCTGAAATGGATACTTTTGTAAACAACCAAGGTAATTGTGGTTTGAATACAAGCACTAACAATGCAGCTCCTGTAATTAATTCTATTCCTAATTACATCATTCCATACGGAACAGCCTTTGTATTGAGAGGTAATGCGACAGACATAGACAGCAATAGCCTTACCTATTGTTGGGAACAAACAAATCAACAGATTTCGACTCAACCTCCACTTCCTTCAAACACCACAGGACCTAATTTCCGTTCTGTAGCTCCATCAGAATCTCCGAATCGTTATATGCCAAGAATTCAAAATATTTTATCAGGAAACCTTACCCCAACTTGGGAGGTTGTCCCTTTTGTAGGACGTACAATGAATTTTGCTCTAACTGTTAGAGATAATGGCTCTCCTTTTGGAGGACAAACAGCAAGAAGAAACATGACGGTGACTACCTCAGGCACTATTGGTCCTTTTTCAGTTACTTCACAAAGCAGCCCTACTTCGTGGACAACTACATCTCAACAAACTATTACTTGGGATGTTGCGGGAACAACCAATGCTCCTGTAAGCACGTCTCACGTAAACATTTTACTTTCAACAGACGCAGGTTTGACATACCCTATCGTTCTAGCAGCAAATACTCCGAATGACGGTTCAGAACAAATTACTGTTCCGGGAGTAAATACCAACACTGCTAGAGTTATGGTTGAGGCGGTTAACAACATTTATTTTGCGGTTAATTCTGCACTTATATCTATAACTGGAACTGTAGATACGGAAGATTTCGAGTTAGCAAATTTCACCTTGTATCCGAATCCGAATCACGGAACATTTACTATCTCTTTTGATTCAAAAACATCAAACGATATTAAAATCTCTGTTTATGACATTAGAGGAAGACAAATATTAGCTGAGCAATATCAAAACTCTGGTACGTTTAACCAAAACATTAGTTTAAACAATGCAGAAGCTGGAATCTATATCGTAAATGTAGAAGACGGAAATACTAAAGAAATCAGAAAGATTGTTGTAGAATAATCTTTCTACAACTCTTTCAAATAAAAAAGCCCGAAGATAATCTTCGGGCTTTTTTATGAATTTAAATTTTAGAGAAAATTACCCTAAAACTTCTTTTACTTTTTTACCAATTTCAGCTGGAGAATCTACTACGTGAATTCCGTTTTCTCTCATGATTCTCTTTTTAGCTTCAGCTGTATCGTCTGCTCCACCTACGATAGCTCCGGCATGTCCCATTGTTCTACCTTTAGGCGCTGTTTCTCCAGCAATGAACCCTACAACCGGCTTACGGTTTCCGTCTGCCTTAATCCATTTTGCTGCATCTGCTTCCAATTGACCTCCGATTTCACCAATCATTACGATACATTCTGTTTCAGGGTCATTCATCAAAAGCTCAACTGCTTCTTTAGTTGTTGTCCCGATGATTGGGTCTCCACCAATTCCGATAGCAGTTGTGATACCTAAACCTTGTTTTACTACTTGGTCTGCTGCTTCATAAGTTAGCGTTCCTGATTTAGAAACGATTCCTACAGAACCTTTTTTGAATACAAAACCAGGCATAATTCCTACTTTTGCTTCATCTGCCGTGATTACTCCAGGACAATTTGGCCCAACCAAACGACAATCTCTTCCTTTTACGTAATCATAAGCCTTAATCATATCAGCAACAGGAATTCCCTCTGTGATAGTGATAATAACTTTGATTCCCGCATCAGCTGCTTCCATAATAGCGTCTGCAGCAAAAGCTGGCGGAACGAAAATTATACTTGTATCTGCACCTACTTGATCAACCGCATCTTTTACGGTATTAAAAACAGGTCTATCTAAATGAATAGAACCACCTTTTCCTGGAGTTACTCCACCTACTACATTGGTTCCGTATTCTATCATTTGAGAAGCGTGAAAAGTTCCTTCACTTCCCGTAAATCCCTGAACGATTATTTTCGAATTTTTGTTTACTAAAACACTCATTGTATGATAAATTTGATTAAAGCTATGCAAAAGTAAGGTTTTCTGTTTGTTTTTTGAAATGATTGCAGTATTTTATTTTTAAAAAGTTTGGTATATTTGATTTCGGTTAAACTTATGGATGTGAAAAAATTAGAAGTCGCTTGCTTTAGTACCCTATCGGCTTTTGAAGCAGAGCAATCGGGGGCAGACCGAATTGAATTTTGCAAGGATTATGCTTTAGGAGGAGTGACTCCTGATTTTCATGACA
>JBEBUB010000059.1:0-11169 GCA_040393445.1 Flavobacterium beibuense | reverse complement strand
GAAATCGAAAAACCGGACGGAACTCGTTATGTAGCCAACGAAAGTGTGGTAACCGACAAAAAGAAAATAGTAGTTTTAGGTTCTGGTCCGAATCGAATCGGGCAAGGAATCGAATTCGATTATTCGTGTGTTCACGGAGTGTTGGCAGCCAAAGAATGTGGTTATGAAACCATCATGATTAACTGTAATCCTGAAACGGTTTCGACTGACTTTGACACGGCTGATAAATTATATTTCGAGCCTGTTTTCTGGGAACATATCTATGATATTATCCGTCACGAAAAACCAGAAGGAGTTATCGTTCAGTTAGGAGGCCAAACCGCCTTGAAATTAGCTGAAAAGCTCGATAAATACGGAATTAAAATCATCGGAACGAGCTTTGATGCGCTGGATTTGGCCGAGGATAGAGGTCGTTTTTCAACACTTTTAGAAGAGTTGAATATTCCATTCCCAAAATTCGGAGTGGCAGAAACTGCAGACCAAGCTTCGAAATTGGCAGATGAGTTAGACTTCCCGCTACTTGTTCGTCCGTCTTATGTACTGGGTGGACAAGGAATGAAAATCGTTATCAACAAGCAAGAACTCGAAGAACACGTAATCGATTTGTTACGTCAGATTCCGAATAACAAATTATTGTTAGACCATTATCTAGACGGAGCTGTAGAAGCTGAAGCCGATGCCATTTGTGATGGTGAAAATGTGTATATCATCGGAATCATGGAGCATATCGAACCATGCGGCATCCACTCGGGAGACAGTAATGCTACACTTCCGCCATTTAATTTAGGTGAATTTGTGATGCAACAAATTAAAGATCATACGGTGAAAATTGCAAAAGCATTGAAAACAGTTGGTCTTATCAATATTCAGTTTGCTGTAAAAGACGATACGGTTTATATCATCGAGGCCAACCCAAGAGCTTCGAGAACCGTTCCGTTCATTGCTAAAGCGTACGGAGAACCGTATGTGAACTATGCTACTAAAGTGATGTTGGGAGAGAAAAAAGTGACTGACTTTAACTTCCAACCGAAATTGAAAGGATATGCGATTAAACAACCGGTGTTCTCGTTCAACAAATTCCCTGGAGTAAACAAAAAACTAGGGCCGGAAATGAAATCAACCGGAGAAAGCATTTTGTTTATCGACAGCCTGAAAGACGATGCTTTCTATGAGTTATATGCTCGAAGAAAAATGTATTTGAGCAGATAGTTGACAGTTATCTGTTGACAGTTTATAATTTAGACCCCATAGGCTTGGCTTGTGGGGTTTTTGTTTTTGTATGGGTTTAAAGTTTAAGGTTTAACGTTTAAAGTTAGCTTTTCTGTAAGTTAGAAGTGTATGTTATTCTGAACGAAGCATAGCGCAGTGAAGAATCTCAATAAATAAAACCTTATTAGTAGTTGTATCGTTTATTGCTCTGAACTTGTTTCAGAATCTAAATAGATAGTATCATAGGCTTTGTTTGTGGGGTTTTGTTTTAAGGTTCGATTATTTTCCAATAGCCGGTTTTATCGCTACCAACTCGTTCAACTAATCCTTTTTGTTTAAGGATTTTTATTCTTCGTTTTACTGTGCTTAGACTAATGTTTAGTTGGTTACTGATTTCGGAGGCTGTGATATGATTATCTCGTTTTATCAAAGAAAATACAGTGTCATTTACAGTGTCCTTATCTGGTTTTACAGTGTCATTGTATTGAATATGTAGCTCTCTGTTTTTAAGCGAATGATTTTCGTGTAATATTAAATTGTAGAGAAAACGGATAAGATATTTTTCTGTTTTATGAATGCCTTTTGATAAGTCTTCATAGTTGGCTCTAACCAAAGCATTACGGAAATACCAAGAATGTTCTGCAAACAAATTATTGTTGACTTCTTTAAAACCAAGTTTTCTTAGGTATTTAATCAGGAATATTGCGGTTGTTCGTGTGTTGCCTTCTCCAAAAATATGAATTTGCCACAAGTAAGAAATAAAATGTGACAAATGTTCAATGATTTCGTGATTGCTTAATCCTTTATAGTTGAACTTTTTTTCTTGTTCAAAGTCGTAATCTAATGCTTCTTTTAAGCTTTCAGCACTGGCATACAAAACAGTTTCACCGTTTAGAACCCATTCTTTTTTGATAATATTATAATCACGGATTTTGCCTGCAAATTTATATATCCCGTGAAACAATCTGCGATGAAGAGTCAAGTATTCGGTTGGTGAAAAAGTAAAAGTTTGTTCTCCCAAAATTTCAGCAATTCGGCTAGAAACTTTGTCAGCTTCTTCGGTTCTATTTTCAATTATTTGAGCAGGATGCTGTTGATAATAACTGTCGATTCGTTGTTTTACTTCTTCAATAGTGATATCACCTTCAATATTTTGCTTGGCAGTTTCTATCAAATAGTCAGACGGTTTTAATCCGTCAACTTGTTGCAAGCCGATAGCTGTTTTCCAGACTTTTGCTTTTTCTGCCTTTTCGGGTTCACCTTGCCTTAGATACTCATCAAAATTATCCATTGAATATATAAACCTATGTTGGTTTACAAAGTTACTTAAAAAATTCTGGATAGTTGTCGGTTGACAGTTATCAGTTTAGATCCCATAGGCTTAGCTTGTGGTTTTTTTGTTTTTGGAAGGGGTTTAAAGTTTAAGGTTTAAAGTTGGATTTTGTGACAGTTAGAAGTGCTTGTCATTCTGAACGAAGCGTAGCGTAGTGAAGAATCTCAATTAATAAAACCTTATTAGTGTTGTATCGTTTATTGCTCGGAACTTATTGCAAAATCTAAATAGATAACATCATAGGCTTTGTAGGTGGTTTTGTTATTTAATTAGGTTTTCAAAGTCTTCTTTTATCAATTCCCAAATTTTTCCTTTATAGCAAATTGGGTCATATCAAATCATATTTTTTAATATTCTCTTTAAAGGTAGGAAGAAAACTATCTTGCATAGTTTTCAGTTCTTCTTTAATGGACTTTCTGCCATAAAAAGATAAGATTTCTTTGATTTCTTGCTCGTTGCCTCTTTCTAAGATTCTACGAATAACGGCTCTTTTGTTTTTATGCCAGTCGATTTTTGAAAATTCAGTATCCCAAAACAAAAATTTTCTGAATTTTTTTAGATTAGGTGTGTTTTGAGTTTGCATTACCTTTTTTACATCATAACTAGATTGAAGAAGCATAAAATAATCTTCGGGAACTTTAAAATAGTCAGCTAGTTTTACAGAAAGGGTAGGAGTAATGCTTCTTCTTTCGTTGAGAATAGCACTAATGGTTTGCTTGTGCTCTTGTAAAGCCTCTGCAAGCTCAATAGGTTTGATACCTTTGTCTTGCATAGCTTTTTTTAAAGCAAAGCTAGGATGTATGCCTTTTAATTTTGAAAAATCAGGTAACATAATGATTTGTAATTTGATACAAAGATAAGAAAGAAACAAAAAGTAAACAAATTTGTTTACTTTTTGTTGGTAGGAGATAGTTGACAGTTATCAATTATCAGTTTAATATAGACCCCATAGGCTTAGCTTGTGGGGTTTTGTTATATTTGGTAAAAATTTGATTTATGGAAAATTATCCTAATTACAAAACTTTTAGCAACATCCTTATTCATGAAATAGGACATCTTTTGATAGATATGATAATTGAAGATGAATATGATAGTTTCTCAATTATAGGTATTGAGTTATGTTATAATACACGTATTATATTTCCTGAAAAAGGAGCACTAAAATATGTGGATTTAGAATTTGCTCCTAATTCTACTACTGTAATTAGGCAAGAATATTATAAGAGTTTAGTAAATAATGGTAGTTCGAATAGAGTAAAATTAACTCAAATTTGTTTATTGTTTGGGTCTTTATTTCGTTGTGTTTTTGCAAATTTCCCATCTTATATGTCTTTTGGAAGTATACTTAAAGAAGAAGGAAAATGTGACTTAGAAAGCTTTAAGGAATTATGTTCATTTCAAGGAGTTGATTATAATGATTATTTTTCTGAAAAATTATTTCATGAATATTTTGAAAATATTGTTGCTAAAATAATTGAGAATTTGAGACAAGAAATTGTAGAATTTGTAAATAAAAACTATGAGCTTTTTAATTCTAGAGAAAAAACTAAAAATTACATGAAAGAAAGTTATAATGTTATTGGAGTTGATGAATTAAAAGTGAAGATAAAGAGTTTAGATAATTATAAAGAGTTTGTTGAAATAGTAAAGAAATATTCTTTTAATACGAATATTTAAAAATTAATCAGTTCTTCTTAAGAGCTGTACATAAGATAAGTAAGGGTATCCAGCATTACCTTCTTGGCATACTTTGAATAAAATCTTACTGCCTGGAATTAAAATATCTTCAAAATAACCTCTTGTGGCATTAGGAGCATAATAGGGTTCATTTAATAAAATTTCGACTCTTTTCCCAGTTTTGAACATTTCTGGGATAAGGATGTTTTTTACATTTCTTATTTCGGTAAGCTCAACCAATATAGTTTTTGGTTCATTTGTTTTGTTAGTTTTACTAATAATATAACCTATAAAATTACCTACTTCTCTGTTTTTACAATATTCAAGATATTCTTGTTCATAGAAGTCTTCAATATAAAATTCAAGTCCTACTAGTTGATCATACATTTCATTTCGTGGAGGAATTGCAGAAGAATTAATTTGTTGACTAGCCTCGTACCAGCCTTGTGTGATTGCATCAATACGATCCTTTTTAGAAGGATGAGTTTGTGAAGCTGTGTTGCTTCCTAACATATTGATAGCATTAGTTGCCTCTGATAAAGAAGCCCCTAATTTAAATAATATAAACCCTGAATATTTGTCAGCTTCAAGTTCATCTTTATAGTTTGAACCTACATGATTTAGGGTATGTCCAGAAAGGTGGTGGCCTATTTCATGAGCTAATATTGACATAGATGCCCAATAACTATTTGATTTATAGTCTGTATATGATAGTAATTCGGGGTCATATAGGATGTACCTTTCATTATTGATAATAGTAGCAACAGCATTATTAATTGACGCCCCAAAGATTTTAAAGTTGGGTGATATTCCAGTAAACTTTACAATTGAATTTATCTGATCTAATTCTTTTGGTCTAGCATAATATAATTCGATTGTATCTTTGTTTAAGGAGTGGTCATAACCACATCCAAAAATATTACCATCAATTGTTCCAGATGATGTTTGATTAGGCTCAATAATTTGTACAATGGAATTATTTTCTTCGATTTTATTATTTGAATTATTACAAGAAAATAGCAAAAAAAAGAGCGAGCAAATTAAAGTATTTTTTGATTCCATAGGTTTGATTATTAGGTGGTTATTTGACAAATGTTATAAAAAGATATCGAATATTCCAATAGTTGCTTAAAGCTATTTTATTTTTTTTCTTTCTTCTTGATACTTTTCTTCTCTCAAAAAAAATATTTTTGCTAGAAACCCTTTTAAACGTATGAATTCGGTAACCCAATCATAGGAAAATATTCTATGAAAAAGTTATTCGATATCATCCTCAAAATTACTAAAATCCTCATAATCATCCTCATCCTCACCATACATAGCTTCAAACTCTCGAACCGCTCTTTCGAGTTCTTCTTCTTGTTCTTCGAGCGTCATTTTGCTTATTCTTTCTTTTTCTGCTTCATCGGCTGCTTTCCAGTCAAACATCAAAATACCTTGTTGCAGAAGATATTGTTCTAACCATTCGTTCCACTCGATTTGTTGTTTGAGATTCATAGTATTTTGTGTTAATGGCAACAAATATTATAAAAAAATATCGACTTTTGCAACCGCTAAATATCGAGACCATTTTAACCTTGAAACAAATCACCTACTTCCAAGAGAACCAAATCAAAGGTATCTCACTTCCTGAAAAGTTTACTTTTCCGTTTTTTTACGAACCTCACGAACTTACAAAGATTGCTACTTCTGAATTGCAACATTATTTAGAAAATCACTTTGATAAAGAACATAATTTCGGGTTAGATTCATCACAAAATGGGCTTGTAATCGGGAAAATGTTTGGGGTTTTGGTTGTTCAGGATAAGGAAGGAAAATTAGGATATTTATCTGCTTTTTCTGGGAAATTAGCAGGAACGAACTCTCACGAAATATTTGTTCCACCTGTTTTTGATATGTTAGAAGAAAACGGTTTTTTTCTGAGAGAAGGCGAATTTGTAAACGAAACCAACAGAAAAATTGAATTGATTGAAGCCAATTCGGAATATATTTTATTGAAAAATAAAGTAGAGAACTACCTAAATCAATCGAATCAAGAAATAGATAGTTTAAAATTGGTTCTTAAACAAAATAAAGCAAACAGAAAAAAACTTCGTTCAGATAATAAAAATGTTCTTTCGGAAGATGAATATTTGATTTTTGAAGCAGATTTAATCAAACAAAGTTTAAGGGATAAGCACCTTTTTAATGTTTTATCTAAAGAGTGGAACGATAAAATAACTTCTGTCAAAGAACAACTCAATGTCTTTGAAACTGAAATAGAGAAGCTAAAAACAGAAAGAAAAGAGAAATCGTCAACCTTGCAAAAACAACTTTTTGAGCAATATTCTTTTTTAAACAAATTCGGAAAAACCAAGAGTTTAGGAGCAATTTTTAGTGAAACGGTTTTCGGAAAACCACCTGCTGCAGCCGGAGAATGTGCTACACCAAAACTATTGCAATATGCTTTTTTAAACGATTTAAAGCCTATTGCGATGGCTGAGTTTTGGTGGGGAGCTTCACCAAAATCTGAAGTCCGAAAACACAAACAGTTTTATCCTGCTTGTACAGGAAAATGCGAACCGATTCTTAAACACATGTTGGAAGGAATCGTAACAGACGAAAACCCATTTTTAAAGAATTTTGGAGAAGGAAAACAACTCGAAATCATTTATGAAGATGATAGCTTTGTGGTTGTAAACAAGCCGTTCGATTTGCTTTCTGTTCCGGGAATCAATGTTCAGGATTCGGTTTATACGAGGCTTAAGATGATGCTCAAATCTGAACCTCTGATTATTCACAGACTTGATATGCCAACTTCCGGATTGCTTGTTGTGGCTAAAACAAAGGAAGTTCACAAACATATTCAAAAGCAGTTTTTAAACCGAAAAGTAAACAAACGATATACAGCTTTGCTTGCGAGAGAAATAGAGCAGGAGAAAGGAGAAATCAATCTTCCGCTAACAATGAATATTGAAGACAGACCCAGACAGATGGTTTGTTTTGAATCGGGAAAAAAGGCGGTTACCAAGTTTGAAGTTGTCGAAAGGAAAAACGGAAAAACCAAAATCCATTTTTATCCGCTAACAGGTCGGACACATCAACTTCGGATGCATTCCGCTCACGAATTAGGACTCAATGCCCCGATTGTTGGCGACGATTTATACGGAAATACAGCAGACAGACTTTATCTTCATGCAGCCTTATTGGAATTTACACATCCGATTTCGAATCAAAGAATGTCTTTTGAAGTTCCCGAAGATTTTTAGGGAGTATTCCTTTTCGCTCTAAAACAGCTATCTTTGTTCGAAACCCGTTTTACACGTATGGATTCAGTAACCCAAATCGTTCTTGGAGCTGCCGTAGGAGAGAAGATTCTCGGTAAGAAATTAGGCAACAAAGCTTTGCTTTACGGAGCTATAGCAGGTACTATTCCTGATTTAGATGTGTATGTCGGGAAGTTTTTTGACCCGATTACGGCTATCGAAATTCACAGAGGGTTTAGCCATTCCGTCTTGTTTTTTGTGTTGTTGTCACCTTTGTTGGGTTGGCTTACTTCGAGAATAGAACGGAAAAGAGGAGTGAACTTCAAGCAAGCCACTTGGTTTTGGTTTTTGGGTTTGCTTACTCATGCTTTGCTCGATGCTTTTACGACTTGGGGGACGCAACTGTTTTATCCGCTTGATATCCGGTTGTCGTTACATTCCATTTTTGTGATTGACCCGCTATATACGTTGCCGTTTTTGTTTTGCCTAATTATGGTGATGCGATACAAAAGAACGAATCCGAAAAGGGAAAAGTGGAATCGCTTAGGGCTTATCATCAGTACGAGTTATTTGATGCTGACGGTGCTCGTACAACAAGTAGTAAAACTCAAATTCGAAGAGGCGTTGGCCGAAAAGCAGATTGCCTATAACCGAAAAATCGTAAAACCTTCGCCTTTGAATATCATATTGTGGAATACGGTAGTCGAAACAGATACGGGATACTTTATTGGAGATTATTCGTTTTTTGATTCGCAACCCATTAGCTTTGATTTCTATCCAAAACAAAAAGAGTTGATAGCAGAAATAGAATCGGCTAAAGTTATTGGTCAGCTACAATGGATATCGGAAGGGTGGTGGCTCATTACGGAAAAAGAAGGAAAGTTGTTTTTGAACGATATCCGTTTCGGGTTGCTTTCTACAGATAGAAAAAATCCTGAATTTGCGTTTAGCTATGAGTTAATTGGCCGAGGAGATTCTGTTCAGGCGGTTGAAGTGACTAATAAATCCAAAGGTAGAGCCAAGCAACTACTTCGTGATTTGTGGGAAAGAATAAAAGGGAATTAATGAATTACGAATTAGGAATTCTTCTAGCATCCAACACCCAGCAACTAACATCTAGCATTTAGCTTTCTAGGTACAAATCCACGAGTCCCGGTGGAGTTTGTAGGTGGAGGGTTTTGTTGGTTCGGTCGATTTTTACGATAAAATCATCAATAACCGGAACCAGAATTTCTTTTTCTTGATAATCGATAACAAACAAGGCTTGAGGCCCGCTGTCATTGATAGAGGCTACGTTTCCGATATTTCCGTGAAAGGAATCTTCAACCGCAAACCCAATGATTTCGTGAAAATAGAATTGGTTGCCACTTAGTTTAGGCAACATCGAAAGAGGTAGATAAACATCGGTTCCTATGATTTTGTCGGCTTCGACTTCTGAGTTGATGTCTTCGAAGCGAACTCTAAGGAAACTGTTTCTGTGAATCGAACTTTCTTCAATAAAAAATGGAATCAAATCTTTGCCGAATTCGACAAAGACTGATTCCAAATTTTCGTAGAGTTCAGGTTGGTCTGTATCCAAATAAAGGAGAACCTCACCTTTAAAGCTGAATTTTTTAGCAATTTTGCCTAAATAGAAACAATCTTCTTTTCGCATAAAAGCTAAAACAAATAATTAAGCCTCTGTCTCTTCAGTGTTTTCTTCTGTAGCAGGAGCTTCAACTTCAGCTTCAGCAACAGTTTCTTCTTCTGTAGCAGCAGCTTCAGCTTCAGCAGCTTTAGCAGCTTCTTCAGCAGCAGCAAGACGTTTTTCGTTTACTTCTTTTTCAGCAGCAAGCGCTTTTGCTTTTGCAGCTTCTTTTTCTTTAGACAATTGGTCTTTTTTAGCACCTACTTTTCCTGCTTTCTCTTCAAGCCATTTAGCTAATTTTTCATCAGCTTGCTCTTGAGTTAAAGCTCCTTTACGAACACCTCCATCCAAGTGGTGTTTTAATAAAGCTCCTTTATAAGAAAGGATAGCTCTAGCAGTTTCAGTTGGTTGAGCCCCATTGTGTAACCATTTTACAGCACTATCAAGGTTTAAATCGATAGTTGCAGGGTTAGTGTTTGGGTTGTAAGTTCCTACTTTTTCAAGGAATTTACCATCTCTTTTGGCTCTTGCATCAGCAGCCACGATCCAGTAAAAAGGTTTTCCTTTTTTACCGTGTCTTTGTAATCTAATTTTTACTGGCATAATCTTTTGATTAAATTTTGAGGTTCCCGACCTCTGTTAATTAAGGGTGCAAATATACGATTTATTTCATAACCTGAGCAAGTTAGCCTAAATATTTTTTATGTGTTTGTTGGGCTAGAATGTTTGGTTTAGCTAATGAGACAGAAAATTGAAGCAGTTTTAAAATAATTTTTTGAAATTTAGTTTTAAAGTGTATTTTTGTTGCTTCTTAATTTAAATTTTACCGATGAAAAAAATAACTTTCTTTTTAGCTTCTTTAGTAATGTTTTCTTCTTGCGAAGAAGTAACGGAGTTTAATAACCCGACGCTTCAGGCTATGAATGGTGAAGAGTTGTTCAGAGCAGACAGCCCAATAGCAGTGGTTCATGAAAACGGATCTGTTACGTTGCAAGGTTCAGACGAATTCGGAACTTTAGAAATTAAAATTGCCTCTATTCAGCCTGGGACTTATGTTTTTGGAGAAAACACCGCTTCTATAGCTACTTATAACTATACAGCAGACGGAATGTCATTTTTCTATTCGACTTCCGTTATGGATACAGAAATCGGTCAAGGAGAAGTTGTTATTTATACGCCTGATAATCCAAAATCTGGACTTCCGGGAACTATTTCGGGAGAATTTAGCTTTAGAGCACATTTAACCAATGATAATCCTTTTGCAGAACCTGAGATTTATTTCCACCACGGATGGTTTTATAACTTGCCTTTAGGTTCTACACTTCCTGTAATTCCGGAAAACCAAACAGAAGAATAAATAAACAATATTTGCAAAAAGCCACAGAGTTACAAATTATGTCGCTTTGTGGCTTTTTGATTTTATAGAAAATACACCACATGAAAGTTATAGCTGTTATTCCTGCTCGATATGCTTCCACTCGTTTTCCTGCTAAACTGATGCAGGATTTGGGAGGGAAATCTGTTATTTTGAGAACCTATGAAGCGACTTTGCAAACAGGACTTTTTCAGGATGTTTTTGTCGTAACCGATTCTGAAATCATTTATAACGAAATCACCACTCACAACGGAAAAGCCATTATGAGTGTGAAAAATCACGAATCTGGAAGTGATAGAATTGCTGAGGCGGTAGAAAACATGGATGTCGATATAGTGGTGAATGTGCAAGGTGATGAACCTTTTATTGATAAAGATTCCCTCAAAAAAATCATCGAACTCTATCAAGAGGATACAGAGAAAAAAATCGATTTAGTTTCGTTAATGAGACAAATTACTGATGAAAATGATATTCAAAATCCGAATAACGTTAAGGTAATTACCGACCAAAACGGATTTGCACTCTATTTTTCTCGCTCGGTGATTCCGTATCAACGAGATAAAGACGTTTCGGTGAATTACTTCCAACATATTGGTGTGTATGCTTTTAGAAAAGAAGCTTTGATGGATTTCTATAGATTGCCTATGTGTACCCTCGAAGCATCCGAAAAGTTAGAACAACTTCGCTATTTGGAATACGGAAA
>JBEBUB010000058.1:0-11218 GCA_040393445.1 Flavobacterium beibuense | reverse complement strand
CCGGTAGTTGTCCATGAAGCCCAGTTGTTAGCTAAATAAGATCCGTCAACTGGTGCATTAGAGTTCGTCCAGAAATAAATCGCTTGGATAGTCGAGTTTGCAGCAAATAATTCTTCTGCATCAATTGCACTAGGATAAGGGTTCCCTAAACCGTTGAATGCATTTGAAACCACACTTACAGGAATATTTCCGTTGTTAGCTACTCCGGTAAATACTCCGGTATAAGCTTGAGCTGTATTCACTCCATCATTGATTACCCAATCATTTGGAGAACGGAACAAATAACCTTGACCTGCTAAGAAAGTATTCTCAGGATAAGTATTGTCATAAGAGTCTGTAGCAGCATCATATTTATAGATTCTCGTTGGTAAAGTTGCTGGTGAGAATGCTTGTAGATTCTGACCAGAAACCGGAGAACTCCATAATGTATAATCTAAACGGAACATTGGGTTACTGTTTTTATGAACAGTAATATTACCTGTGTTTACCGCATCAGCAGCTTGCATCAAGCTAGCGCCGTTTGCTACTACAAAGTTTCCTCCGTTTGCCACAGTGATATCTCCTGTAGTTAGAGAACCATTAACCGTAATTGAAGCTCCATCTTCTACAGTAATTGAAGCAACTTCTACGTTAGTATTGATAACAACAGGATTGGTTGAATCAATAATCACATTAGCATTAGTGTCAGGAACAACGGCTCCACACCAGTTATTTGCATTATTCCAATCTGAACTTACAATTCCTTTCCAAATCCAAGAGCCTTGAGTACAACAGTTAATTTCAGCTGCCCAACCTGCTCTTGTCCCGCTGCCATCAGATTTAAAAACAAAAGTTAAAGCTCCTGATGGATGGGTTGAAACAAATGTTTTTCCTTGTGCTGAAAAAGTAGCTGTCCCTGTCCAAGCTCCATTCGGACAAGTAGCTCTATTATTAGTTGAACCAGATGAAATTAAAGGAGATGAAGTATCTGGCCCGTTATAAATCATCAACCCATCCCAACCATTTTCAGTATCAAAGGAAGTAAAGGTCACAGATACAGCCTCTCCAGTATTTTGAGGATAGATAGAAGTAGTTATATCTGCATTATCTGAATAATTTCCAGAAGAACCTCCCATATCATAAAAAATATATCCACAAGTTAATGAAGTAGTAAATGAATAAGCACTTGACCAATCACTTAAATCGCCTCCTCCACAATTCTGACGTACATAGAATTGGTAGTTTGTATTAGGAGTTAAAACTCCTGACAGGTTATAAGAATTAGCAACACCTTCAATAAGTGTTCCTTCATTTTCAAAGTTAAAGCCTGATACTCCCCACTTAATATCAAAAGTAGTACCCTCACTTGTCCAACCTAAAACAGCAGAATTATGTGTTGGAATTGCTGTTAAATCTGATGGTTCAAGACAAGAGGGTGTTTCCTTAAGTAAAATATCATCAATTGAAATATACCAAGGAGAGCCATTAATAGTTCCATTAATTCCAATATAATACACACCAGTTTCAGAAGGAACAAATGAGCCTTTTACTAATTGATAGTCTCCATTTGTAATTCCCGTCTGCTCTATAATAACATTTGTCATACCTACTATTGAATTAGTAGCTCCATAAGATGCCTTAACACTTGCATTGGATAGGGTAGATCCATCTTGTCTTGCATAGAACGACAAATCATAACTTATATCACCTGTTAATTGAACAGGTATAAATAACCAATCTTCATTACTATAGCGTAAAAAAGCATTCCATGAACCTGTTCTTGGCACTCTGTTATAAGTTGTTTCTATATTATTTGCTGTCCATGCTTGATCTCCGGTTATACTCACTTGACTCAAACAGCCTCCTACCGAAGAGTTATTAGTATATCCATTTTCAAATCCTTCAAAATAAGGAACTCCAAATGGGATGCAAGAAGTAGTAAAGCTAACAGGTCCTGTCCAAGGGCTTAAGCTGCTACCACAATGCTGACGAACATAAACCTGATAAGTTGTCTGTGGAGAAAGCCCAGTCAAAGTATAAGGGTTTTCTGCGATGTCCGACACCATAGTTCCTTCGTTTTCAGGGTTAAAGCCCGGAGCACCATAAATAACATCAAACAAACTCTCTGTTCCTGCCCACGATAAATCTACCGTATAAGGAGTTTCGTTGTCTGCTCCCAATCCTGTTACAGGCATACAATCGGGAGTTTCGATAGCTTCAAAAGCTATTTGTGAACGAACATTCCCTCTGCTTGATGCAGTACCCGGACTAGCTGGGTTTATATCACTCCCAAGAGTTCTGTACATCCCTCTGTTAGAGTCTGCCACAGTAAATGATCTAAAATAACCGGTAGAATATGTGCCTGAAGCATTTTCATCTACAGCTACCACAATATTATCTTCCCCATTCCATTGGAACGGAGTGTCAAGAATAATCTCCACCCAAGTACCAGGAACAAGATCCACTGTACCAGAGAAAGATTCTTGCATATCATCTATAGAAATCCAATCTGTAGTATTTGTAAATGAGCTTTTGTCTGTGTTTCCTAAATAGATAGTCCAATCGTTGAAATTCGCAACCGTACCTGCAGCACCTGCGGTGGCATTATTACTATTATTTCCGTTATAGAAAAATTTGATTTTAGTGATAAAATTTTGGCCTTCTTCAAGATTCGCCTCAACTTCTGCTTTAGTATAGATTTGTTGACTATAACTAAATGCTGTTCCGCTACTTACAGGGAAATTACCACTCGTTGTTGTAGCACCTAACCCTACTTGCCCAGGAATTAATGTCGCAAAAGCTGTCGAGGTTGAATAGGGACTATAAGAAAAACCATTATTAGTTCTTACTCGAACAAAATAAGTAGTTCCTTGCTCAAGATCTGTAAGGTTATATGAGTTTATAGCAGAAGTAAACGGAGAGCCTACTATCTGACTTGTAAATCCTGAGTCTATGGCAACCTCTATTAGATAAGTATATTCTCCTGCATTTCCTCCTACAGCCGGAGTTGTCCAAGTTAATGAAGCCTTATCAAAAGTAATATCATTTACTGCCAATCCTGAAGGAGCAGCAGATGAAGTGGCCATAGTTCCTGTCAAAGACATAGTAGAATATACTGGACCTCCGTAGCAACTTGTAGTATTTGTACCAAATCTTGAATACACATAATAGTAATATTGTGTATTAGCTGATAAACCTGATGTTAATGAAGTTGAAAGCCCAGTGCTGTTATATACAACAAAATAATCATTCTCCTCACTTAGAGAAACATTTGCTGTTGTATTATTTGTAGAATAAACCACTCCATTTTCTAATACTGGAGGGATATTACTAGTGCTTCTAATAATAATATATCCTGTAGGAGCATTTTCAGGAGCTGTATAACCTATAGTTGTTGTTGTTGAAGCTACTGAACTGAAAATAAGATTTGTTGGGACATCTGGCGTAACACAAGTATCAAATGTTGTAAATGTAAACGGTCCTACCCAAAAACTTACTCCATTTTCTTCACAATTAGCTCTTATCCAAAATTCATAGACTGTATTACTTTCTAAACCTGTTTTGGTAAAAGGTTTTGTTATAGATGGGTCAGAAGGAGCACCTTCAGGAGCGCCTAAACCTGCCAAACCTACGTGTAAATCCCATAGTTCTTCCTCGCAGCCTGTCAGCCAATCTAAAGTAGCTTCTACATCTGTATAATTTAAAACAATTCCCGCAGAAGGAATTGGACAAGGTGGAGGTGGAGCTATAGTAATGGTATAATCTTCTGTTTCCCCATAACCATAAGAAGCACAAGGATCCATAGTATTACCTGCTTGATTAAATACATCCCTCACTCTCATTCTGTAATCTCCCGGTACTGGGTCACAAGGTAAAGAAATAGAAAAAGTGGCAGACCCATTAGCACTAATTGAAGAAGTAGTATAGCCAATTTTTTCACTTGATTCAAAAGTTCCATTATTATTAAAATCTACCCAAACTGCTACATTTTGACTTCCATAAGTTCCTACTGTTACGGTAACATCATAAGAGCTTCCCGCCATTAAGGTAGCTGTTTGGCTTGGCACATCAGGAGAAAAATATGTATATGCCGGATTAACTTCGGCTATACCTGTATTGTTAGCCAAAGTTGTTCCTGAAATCACCACATTAGAAATTAAATCTCCGTCTGTTTTCCCGTATTCATAGACTGGAATACAATATCCTAACCAAAAAGAAGTGGTTGCCCAGTCACTGTAATCTTCCTCTCCGCAATTGGCACGAACGTGCAGGTAATAAGTAGTATTGGAAATTAAATCAGATACAGAGGCAGAAGTTCCTACAACCGAAGTCCCCGACTCGGGAGCTGTAGGCGATGTAGTAACCGCATACACATAGCCCTCTGCAGGAACAGGTTCAGAAGCCGTCCAAGAAATATCTGCTCCGGTAAGGGAGGTAGGAGTAGCTGTTAAAGCTGTAGGAGGAAAACAAGAAGGAGGAGTCCCTACATTAATTGTGTAGTCTTCCGCTTCACTATAATTATTTGAACCGCAAGCAGTAGGATTTGAGTCATATGTTGCTCTAACCCTCATTCGATATGCCCCGTCTTCTACTTCTGGAATTAATATCGCTATTGGGCTTCCACTTGGAGCTCCGTCTGTTACATTATAAACATCCCCTAAATCGTAACTTTCATTAGAATCAAACGTATTGTTATTATTCCAATCAATCCATGCTATAACATGAACTGTATAACTCCCTGAAGTGTTTACTTTTACTGATAGATCATGTGATGTTCCTTGTAACAAATAATCAGTAGGCAGATGTGTGAAATCAACATAAGCCCCGGTCGAGCCAGTAATGTTATTAATTCCCCCAAATGCTACATTTGTGAGACCTGTTGCATCATTCGAACCAGCAGTAGGTGAGCAATACTGGGCAAACCCCATTTGCCCCATACATAACATCAAACAAAACGTTAGCAACCCCAACCACCGTTTTGTTTTCTTTCGAAAAGAAATGTCAATTTTTTCCATAAATAATAATATTTAGTTAATGATTAGTTAAGGCAAACTTAAACAAAAAATCTACACAACAAATAAATCCGCAAAAAAATAACACAAAAAAAATGACCATTTATAAAAAACGGACTAAAATTTATATATATTTCCAACAAGAAAGTATTTTCTGTTTTTGTTAATTCTATAATTTCAGTGATTTTTTTATAAAAATCACTCAAAGAATTGTTTATATAAAAGTTTCACGAATACTGTTTTGATTGGTTTGAATTTTGAAAAGCAATCGTTAACTAATCTGTTTTATAAGCTATCAAAAGTTTCAAGGAAAGCAAGATTAAACTAATTGCTGTACAGCAACTATATAATTCCCCTAGGGGAATGATGCAGTTTCCCTAGGGGAATTACATCACTCCCCTAGGGCAAATGATTTATAGCACTACAACAAATCATTTTTAATTACTGTCTAACAACAAAATAGGTAAGCATGAAAATGAAATAAAACAACAATTGTTGTATTTATACAAGTTTAAATTATTAGGTGATATTATATGCAGATAGAATTCCACTAGCGCTTGGAGCTATTTTCATAATAGCTCAATAGGATAAGAAGAGAAGTAACTACTTGAGATAATCTCAGGCAATAGTTAGCAGACAAAGCTATTCTTCTAAATAGATTCCGTCTTCTTTAATGGAGATTAGCTTTTGTTTGTAGAGAGAGCCAATGGCTTTTTTAAAGCTTTTTTTGCTCATTTTCAAAACGGTTTTAACTTCTTCAGGATGAGAGTTGTCATTCAGGCGAAGAAATCCTTTTGACGCTCGAAGTTCGTCAAGGATTTTCTGAGTATGTTCTTCGACAGCTTCAAAGCCTTGTTTGGTCAAGGCTACATCTATTTTTTTATCAGGACGTATGGTTTTAATATATCCTTTGAGTTTTTTTCCGGGAGACAGGTTTTCGAAAACCTCATCTTTGTAGAGGAGTCCTTTATAAGTGGAATTGATAATTACGTTTATCCCGAGTTCTGTAATATGAGAAACAATTAAATCAACTTGTTGCCCAACTTCAAGCTCTATATTTTCTGACTCCAAAAATTGATTCAGTTTGCTGGATGCTACCAATCTATTTGATTTTTCGTCCAGATACATATAGACCAAATAGCGTTTTGCGGTTTCCATTTTTCGGGCTTGCTCTTTAAAAGGAACAAACAAATCTTTCTCCAGACCCCAATCCAGAAAAGCTCCGAACTCATTGGTATAATTCACTTTCAGATAAGCAAACTCATCTAATTGAATGTAAGGTTTTAAAGTAGTAGCCGTAATTCGTTCTTCGTGGTCGAGATAGACGAAAACATCTAGCTCCTCTCCTATCTCAAACTTTTTCGGGACATATTTATTGGGTAATAATACATCTTGATTTTCGTCTCCCAAAAACAATCCCACTCGGGTATCACGAAGAATTTTTAACGTGTTGAATTTTCCTAATTTCATAATGCTGGTGTTTTAGTCCTTAAAATAATTAAAAAGCTGAATAATTAAGCATACAACTTAACTAATCAGCTTTTGTAGAGTTTTGTGTTATATTTAGCTATTATAGCAATGCTTCAATAGCATCTGTATAGCTTTTCTTTGGAGCAACCCCCACCTGACGAGCTACTACTTCTCCGTTTTGGAAAACAAGTACAGTCGGGATGTTTCTTACACCATATTTAGCTGCAAATTCCTGATTGGCATCTACATCAACTTTTCCTACTACTGCTTTTCCGTCATATTCGTTGCTGATTTCGTCAATGATTGGCCCGACCATTCTACAAGGCCCACACCAAACTGCCCAAAAATCAACCAATACTGGTTTGTCTGATTTTAAAACTACTTCTTCAAAAGTAGCATCTGTTATTTCTAAAGCCATAATCTATTTTTTTTGTTTCGTACAAAATTACGATTTTATTTTAATCTTTTAGGGGTAACATTATTAGTTTTTACTATATCAATATCAGCAAAACTAATTCAACTTCAAACAAATCAGACTCTATAGATTACTCTTCCGGTTTTTTGAGCAATACGTTTAATGAGCCCGTTATAGTCTTCGATAGTTTTCAAAATCTGAGAATTATCAGCGGTTGACGTATTCTGAATGTTATTCATTTCATTGTCGATAAATCGACGTATCAAATACCATCTCAAAGTAAAAATTGTTTCGGTCACATCCTGAACAATGGTGCTTTCAGCCTCTTTGCTTTTCGGATAAATCATTTTTGATTCCCAATTATCTAACTTGAACCGTTCCTCTTCCATTAAGATATCAGAAATTTCAGTAATATATTCCTGAGGCACTTTGGCCAAATAAGATTCTCTTTCCAGACTTCCTTTTTGGTTGTAATGGAATATCAAATCATGATAGATTTTTCTGAACAATTCGTTGGCAAACTCCATTTCATCTTCTTGTAAACTCAAGAAAACCTTTTCATAGACTTTATAATCTTTTTTCAGAATGGTTTCTTGAAGTTCGCCTTCTTCATTCGGTATGCTAATTATATCTTCAAAAGTCACTTCTCTATTTCCATACAAAAGCAAAATTGCTATAATCTTTCGCTCGAGCAAATATAAAATATCGACTTTTTCAAGCTGTGCTGCTTCCTTTTTTACAGCTTCTAAAGCTTTGTTTTCTTCGAATGTTTTCTTAGCCGATTCATAATTCTCTTTCTTGAGAATCTGAGCTAAAGTGTTGACCAAGACATCTTCTGAAATATCCATTATCCGAGAGGTTTCTTTTGTATAAACCTCTCTTTTTATTCTATCTGGAATTTTTGAAATACTCGTCACCATATCACGGATGAGTTCCGCTTTTTTGATAGGGTCATTCTGAGCTTCTTGATTTAAGAGCGATGCCTTAAACTGAATAAAATCCTTTGCATTTTCTTCCAGATACAAAGTCAAATCTTCAAACGAAGTTTTCCTAGCAAAACTATCCGGATCATCGCCATCAGGAAACGTACAAACCTTGACATTCATCCCTTCTTCCAGAATCAAATCAATTCCTCTGATGGAAGCTCTGAGTCCTGCTGCATCGCCATCAAAAAGCACTGTGATATTTTTTGTCAAACGGCTGATGAGCCTGATTTGGTCGGACGTAAGTGCTGTTCCGGAAGAAGCCACTACATTCTCAATTCCCGATTGGTTGAACTGAATTACGTCTGTATAACCTTCCACCAAATAACAGTTGTCATTTTTAGCTATGGCTTGTTTTGCCTGATAAATTCCGTAAAGAACTTTGCTTTTATGATAGATTTCGCTCTCAGGCGAATTCAGATATTTGGCTGCTTTTTTGTCATTGGTAAGAATCCGACCGCCAAAACCTAAAACCCTCCCAGACATACTGTGAATCGGAAACATAACTCTACCCTTAAATCGGTCGAATTTTTTATCTTCCTTTACGATGGTCAGTCCTGTTTTCTCGAGATATTCGAGTTGATATCCGCTCTTAAGGGCTTCATCCGTAAAGGCACTCCAACTATCTGGAGAATAACCCAAGCCAAACTTTTCGATAGTCTGAGTCGTAAATCCTCGCTCTTTAAAATAAGAAAGCCCTATAGATTTGCCTTCTTCTGATTCTAGAAGTGTTTGATGAAAATATTTTTGGGCAAATTCCGAAACCAAATACATGCTTTCTTTTTCCGAAGACTGAGCTTTTTCTTCTGAACTCTGCTCGGTTTCTTCGATTTCGATATTGTATTTTTTGGCTAAATACCGGATTGCTTCGGGATAAGAGAAATGTTCGTGTTCCATCAAGAACGTAACCACATTTCCGCCCTTTCCGGAGCTGAAATCCTTCCAAATCTGCTTCACAGGCGACACCATAAACGATGGCGATTTTTCGTCAGCAAAAGGGCTCAACCCTTTCAGGTTACTTCCTGCCCTTTTGAGCTGAACGAAATCTGAAATAACCTCTTCTACTCGAGCTACCTCAAAAACCGTATCTATCGTATTGCGTGAAATCATTTATAGCGGATGGATTTGTGTTTTGCAAAATTGGTAAAACTTCTCGAGGAAAAAAAATAAAGTAGGCTCTTTCACAGAGAACCAAAGCAGACACAGAGATACTCAAAATGTAATTCTTGTCTTTGAAATTTATACGATATGAAAAACAGCTATTTTAATGTAAATTTGCACTTCATTCTGATTGTTATGCAACTTTTTTATTCTGCTGAAATAAACGAAAATTCAACTCATTTTTCTTTCGACAAAGAAGAAAGCCGACACATTGTGAGGGTTTTACGAAAAAAAGAAAGTGATTTGATTCATCTTACTAACGGCAAAGGCTTTTTGTTTGAAGGAGAAATCATTTCTGCTTCAGAGAAAAAATGTGAAGTGAAAATCATCAGAAATACGTTTTTTGAACCTTCAGATTATGAGTTACATTTGGCAGTTGCTCCCACCAAAATGAATGACCGTTATGAATGGTTTTTGGAAAAAGCAACCGAAATCGGGATACAGGAAATCACTCCGATTATCTGTGAACACTCTGAACGGAAAGAAATAAAAACCGAACGCTTTGAGAAAATTTTGCTTTCGGCTATGAAGCAATCGTTGCAATACTACCTTCCGAAACTGAATAATCCTACCCGTTTTGCGGAGTTCATTCAGAAAGAAAATAATGGGCAACTGTTCATTGCCCATTGTATAGAAACTGATAAAAAAGAGTTAGTAAAAGAGGTGCAACCTAAAGGCAGAATCACAATTCTGATTGGTCCTGAAGGTGATTTTTCTGAAAAAGAAGTGCAAGTGGCTTTAGCCAAAGGCTATACGGCCGTTTCACTAGGAAACACAAGACTCAGAACCGAAACCGCTGCTATGTATGCTTGTGCTGTGGTTTCCTGTTCTTTGAATAAATAATCAACGGAGATTATATCTCTATCGATTCTCCGATTTCCAACAACATCAAATCTTTACCTTTATCAAAGAATTTACGTTTTGCTTCTTCGTGGTCGATTTCGATATAACCAAAAGTATCAAAATGGCTACCTAAAACCTTATCACACTTCACAAAATCTGAGGCGATAATAGCATCTTCGACATCCATAGTGAAGTTATCTCCTATCGGAAGAATAGCCAAATCAAGTTTTGTTCTAAGCGGAATCAGCTTCATATCAAAAGATAATGCTGTGTCACCTGCTATGTAAATATTTTTATGTTCGCCTTCAATTACAAAACCTCCTGGATTCCCTCCGTAAGTTCCATCAGGAAATGAGCTGCTGTGAATAGCACTCACATATTTTAGTTTTCCGAAATCAAACTTCCAGCTACCTCCAAGATTCATCGGGTGTGTTTGAATGCCTTTTCGGCTATAATATTCGGCTATTTCCCAGTTAGAAACTACCACAGCTCCGTTTCTGATTGCTAGTGGTTCTGTATCGAGCACATGGTCTTGGTGAGCATGAGTAAGCAAAATATAATCTGCTTTTAGGTTTTCTAAATCTATTTGAGCTGCTTTCGGATTTCCTGAAATAAAAGGGTCAACCAACAAGATTTTTCCTGCTACTTCAATTCCAAAACATGAGTGTCCGTAATACGTAATTTTCATCGTTTTACTGTGCTAAATTCTAAAAAGCATATTCGTAATCTACTTCTGTATTTCTATCTGCAATCTGAACGTTCAACACAGTTCCGTCTGCAGCCATCATGAATACTACAACTTGCAATTTTGTTACATCTACAACGGTATAATTCACAGCTAAATTAGAAAGTGTAACTTCTAATCCTTCTGTAGCGGCTTGACCTAAATCGTTTGCGATGATATTACCATATACTCCTCTTAGAGTATGATTGTGAGTAAAGTTCGACAAAATTTCAAGGCCGTCATACAAATCTGTATTGTAGTTTTTTTGGTTGGCAATAAGGCCATTTTCAACCACATAAACTGCATATTTTAATTCTCCCGAAATGGCTTCTTTGAATTTAAATTTCACATCTATTGTTCCTGAATTAGCTCCTAGATTAGAATTAATTTTTATTCCTATAGGTGATTGAGGTTGGATTTTGTCGATGGGCTGGCTCACATTATGATGTTGAGGATTTGACCAAATAGTAGTTCTATTTATAGCCGCAAAAGGATAAGCTCCTCCAATTCCTAAATGATCCTCTAGAGGTACTCTACCCGCAAAATCAAATTCATCATTATTGTGTATAGTCACCGGAATCACATTATGAGTTTGTGCTTCGATAAGCTCTAAGGCATAGATAATTCTCGT
>JBEBUB010000057.1:0-11233 GCA_040393445.1 Flavobacterium beibuense | reverse complement strand
ACAAGTGCTGTTCCGGGTTATTCAGGAACGGTTTTCGAACCCATTGATGAGTTTAAAGGTGATGTTGCCAGAGTTTATTTTTATTTTGCTACACGTTACCAAAATCAAATTACTTCTTGGAGTTATGCGATGTTCAACGGAACTTCAACTCAGGTTTTCCCTGATGGTTTCCTTGATATTTTGTTGCAATGGCATGAGAATGACCCTGTGAGTGAGATGGAAATCGCTAGAAACAACCGAGTGTATCAATTCCAAGGTAACAGAAACCCTTTTGTAGATAATCCGCAATACGTACACGATATTTGGGGATACTCTTCAACCTATTCAACTGATATTTTTGACACTGTTGCAGTTTCAGTTTATCCGAATCCGGCAAGTGAAAGAATCAATATTGAAACAGATAAAGAAGTTCAAGAAATCATACTTATTAACCTTAACGGACAAATCATTCAACAAGTGAAAAAACCGGTTTCTCAAGGTAATGTATATAGCTTAGACAACCTTTCTCAAGGATTCTATCTATTGAATGTAGTAGTAGAAAACAAAAAGATTACTAAAAAAGTAGTTGTCAACTAAGATTGACAAAATAGTATAAAACAAAAGCAGCCTTTCGGGCTGCTTTTTTATTTTGGTAATTTAAGGTTTGTCGATAAAACGAACCGATATCGAGCTTTGATATTCGATTCCGAGTAGGGAAGAAGCCGTTCCGCTTTTTGGATTTCCTCTGTATAGAGCAATTTCCAACAAACCCGAAGCATTGAAAAGAGCCATTTTTTCTCCGGTTGCTGCATTTTTTTCTAAAGCATAACTGCTGTAAGATGGATATATTTTTCGGATAGTATAGTTTCGGAAAAGGATTTCGAAATCTCTTCCGTTTCTGATTTTCTCAAAAAGTTTCTCAGAAATATTACTGATAGCATTTCCGTAATGGTCGATATAAATGATATTTCCGGTAATTCTTCGGTTGTCTTCAGACACGATAGCATTAAGTCGTTGAACTTCTTTAAGAGTTGGAATAACTTCTCCAAGCTCCGAAATTGGTGTTCCTTGAGCAATTTGAGTCGCTACGTTGACAAAAAACAGACTGCTTTCTATACCTTCTTCATACGAAAGTGACAAAATAAGTTCCGGTTTTTTATCATGAGTTATTAAGCTTAAGATTCCGTTGTCTGTAGTCAAAAAATAGTGGTTTTTCCAAAGTACTAAAATAGGTTTGTTCTTAGTACTTATTTCTGCATCCACCAAAATGATGTGAATGGTTCTCTCAGGAAAATAACTATAAGAAGCACTAGCAATATAAGCGGCTTGATGCGTTACAAAAGGATCAACCAAGTGGGTTATATCTACGATTTTTGCATCCGCAATTTTCGAATAAATCATCCCTTTCAAAGTGCCCACATAATGGTCTTTGAGTCCAAAATCTGTAATGAGGGTGATTATCATTTGGGGAGTAACTTTTGAGCAAAAGTATAAATTTTAGTTTACTTTTGTCTATATGAATTCTCAAACTTTTTTCATACAGGAGCTCATACAAAAGGCAGAACGATTTTGTGCTTACCAAGAACGTTGTCATAAAGAAGTGGCTCAAAAACTTTACGAATTAGGTGCTTCTGCTCAGGAATCAGACGAAATTATAGCTCATCTTATCCAAAACAATTTCTTGAATGAAGAGCGATTTGCTCGAAGTTTTGCCAGAGGCAAACATAGAATCAAAAAGTACGGAAAGGTGCGAATCATCAATGAATTGAAATTCCGAAATATCTCTAAATACAACATCGATAAGGCTTTGCAGGAAATTCCTGACGACCAATATGAAACCACTTTTACAGAACTTTCAGAGACAGCTTGGCATTCGATAACCGAAAAAAATAAGCTAAAGAAGAAAAAGAAATTTTGTGACTATTTGCTCAGGAAAGGATACGAAAGTGATTGGGTTTATGAGGCTTGGAAGAAATTTTCTGAAGCCTAATTGAATTGAAATATTTTTGATTTATAAAAAAATATCTCGGTCTGTTGTAACAATTATTTTTCTGAAGCGTCTTATCGGAACATAAATTATCAAAGCTTAACACGATTTTAGTAGAAAGAAACCAAGCTTTATTTTAATTTGTCAAAAAATACAATTATGATAGAAATTAAAGACCTTCATAAATCTTATCAAATGGGGAAAAATTCCCTTCACGTTCTCAAAGGAATCAACTTTAGTGTTAAAGAAGGAGAACTTGTTTCTATTATGGGGGCTTCGGGTTCCGGAAAATCGACACTGCTTAATGTTATCGGAATTTTAGATGAGGCAGATTCGGGAAGTTATACCTTAGACGGAGTGCCTATTAAAAATCTGAATGAAACCATTGCTTCACAATATCGAAATAAGTTTTTAGGTTTCGTTTTCCAGTCTTTTAACCTTATCAACTATAAATCGGCTTTAGATAATGTGGCACTTCCGCTTTATTATCAAGGAATGGCTCGTAAAGAAAGAATGGAGCGCTCGATGCATTATCTCGAAAAAGTAGGTTTAGCAGATTGGGCAAAACACCTTCCGAATGAGCTTTCCGGAGGTCAAAAACAAAGGGTGGCTATCGCTAGAGCTTTGGCTTCTAATCCAAAAGTTTTGTTAGCCGATGAGCCAACAGGAGCTTTGGATTCTAAAACTTCGTATGAAGTTATGGAGCTCATTCAACAAATTAACGATGAAGGCAAAACGGTACTTATCGTAACTCACGAACCTGACATTGCAGATATGACCAAACGAATTGTCTATTTAAGAGACGGACAAATCGAATCCGATAAAGTAGTAAATCAAGTAAGAGCTTCTCAGTATGTTTAGTATCGAAAGATGGCACGAAATATTTGAAGGACTGGCCAAAAACAAGCTTCGCTCGATTTTGACCGGGGTTTCTGTGGCGGCCGGTATTTTTATTCTGGTAATTCTTCTTGGTGCAGGAAACGGAATCCAAAACGGAATTCAGAAACAGTTCGAGCAAGATGCGGCTAACCGTATTTCTATTTGGCCAGGCGTGACTCAAAAAGAACACAACGGTCATGGAGTTGGGCGATTCATCCAATTGCGAAATTCAGATTATGAGCTGGCCAACAATCTGCTTGGTGATTATATCGAATATAAATCGGCTATTTATTCCGTTTGGAGCGGGAATTTGGTTTATAAAAAAGAAACCGGAACCTATAGAGTTGAAGGTGTGCATCCGGATTATCAGTTTATCGAAAATGCCTCTGTCGTAAAAGGAAGATTTATCAATCAATATGATATTGCTAATTACGAAAAAAACGTAATTATCGGGCAAAAAGTAGCCAATGATTTATTCAAGAATGGCGAAGAACCTCTAGGAGCAGAACTCAATGTTTCCGGAATGATTTATAAAGTTGTAGGTGTTTATACAGACCCCGGAGGCGAACGTGAAGAAAGTCGTGTGTTTATCCCAATAACTACAGCTCAAAGAGCATATAGTGCAGCAGACAGAATTCGTAGTATGGCTTTTACGCTTAAAAAGAGTGACAACTTTGATGTAGCGGTTGAAGAGTCTCTGGAGTTTACTCAAAAACTAGAGCAACTCTTAAAAACCAGACACAATATTGCCCCTGATGATCAAGGAGCTTTATATATAAACAATTCGCTTGAAGAAGCTAAAAATGTTTATATGATAACCGGAGGAGTTCAAGGATTCTTTTGGTTTGTAGGAATCTGTACGATCATTGCCGGAGTGGTGGGTGTTGGTAATATTATGCTTATTATCGTAAAAGAAAGAACTCGAGAAATCGGAATCAGAAAGGCTCTGGGAGCAAGTCCTTTTTCGATTATTTCAATGATATTACAAGAAGCTGTTTTTATAACCGTTGTTTCCGGATTTTCCGGATTGTTATTCGGGCTTTTGGTTTGGGAAGTCGTAGGGCCTTTTGTTGAGGCAGACTTTTTCACAAATCCGGAAGTTGATTTTAACGTAGCAGTTTCTACTTTGGTTATTTTGATAGTAGCCGGAGCTTTAGCCGGATTTTTCCCTGCTTACAGAGCCGCCAAAATTAGACCTATTGTTGCACTAAGAGGAGAATAGTATGTTTGATAGAGATAAATGGAATGAAATAATAGAAGCTCTTTCGGCTAAACCGTTTCGAACGGTCATTACTGCCTTTGGAGTATTTTGGGGAATATTTATTCTTGTAATTCTTCTTTCTGCAAGTCAAGGGTTGCAAAACGGAATAAAAAGACAAATGGGAGGTTTATCTACAAACACCATGTTTATGTGGACACAATCTACCTCAAAACCCTATAAAGGATTACCTCAAGGAAGATATTTCAACTTTAAGAACGCAGATGTAGATGCTATTAAAAGAGATGTTGACGGTTTATTGTATGTTTCACCAAGAAACCAATTAGGAGGTTTCAGAGGAACAAACAATGTGGTTCGAGGAACAAAAACCGGAGCTTATAACGTATATGGAGATTATCCGGAGTTCATTCAACAACAACCGATGGATATTCTTCAAGGAAGATTTATTAACTACGGAGATATTGATAACAAAAGAAAAGTAGCTATTATTGGTGAAGGAGTTATCAGAGAAATGTATGAACCGGGTGAAGAAGTTTTGGGTTCTTACATCAAGGTTCAAGGTGTGAATTTTATGGTTGTCGGGGTCTATAAAAACAAAAGCAACCTCGGAGGTGATGCAGAAGAAAGTCAAAAACAAGTTTTCATTCCGTTTACTACTTTCCAACAAGCATTTAATTACGGAGATATTGTAGGTTGGATGACCATTACGGCCAAAGACGATATCCCGATTACAGACGTAAAAGAAAATATTTTTGATTTATTAAAGAACAGACATACGATAGACCCTTCAGACCAAAGAGCTATCGGGCACTTTGATTTGTATCAGGAATTCAAAAAAATAAATGGGCTGTTCGCTATTCTAAAAGGAGTTTCGTATTTCGTTGGAATCTTTATTTTAGGTTCAGGAATTATCGGAATTGTAAACATCATGCTCATCGTAGTGAAAGAACGAACTCAAGAAATAGGAATTCGTAGAGCTTTGGGAGCTACTCCGGGAAGAATCATCAAACAGATTTTAACCGAATCAGTAATATTATCATTGATTTCCGGAATGGCAGGAATCATATTTGCCGGATTCATACTTTGGCTGGTCAATATGGGATTAGATAGTATAGAAGACCCTAGCAACATTCCTTTTACTAATCCATCGGTAAGTTTAGGGGTTATCGTAGTAGCTTTACTTATCTTAGTATTTGCAGGACTTTTAGCCGGATTGATTCCTGCTTTGACAGCCGTAAAAGTAAAACCGATTGAGGCATTAAGAACAGAATAAAATTAGAAAATAGAACATAAATCAAAAAAAGAACTTAGATAAAAATACAGAATATGAAAAAAGGATGTACAATTACCGTTTTAGTTTTTCTTGCCCTTGCTTTTATAGGTATATTGTTTTGGTTTTACCAGAAAAATGCACAACCACCTGTAAAGTTTGAAACCGAACAGCCAGAAATTCGTTCGATTTCTAAAAGTACGGTTGCCACAGGAAACATTAATCCGAAAGAAGAAATCTTTATCAAACCGAATATGTCCGGAATTATTGAAGAGGTTTATGTTGAGGCAGGAGATTATATCAAGTCGGGAGATTTGATTGCTAAAATCAGAGTAGTACCAAACGTTTCGAGTTTGAATATGGCTCAAAACCAGATTTTGGTTGCCAAAATTGATTTAGACAATCAACAAAAAATATACGAAAGACAAAAATCACTTTTCGAAAAAGGAGTTATCTCTGCCAACGATTTTGATGTAGCCGAAACAGCCTACAGACAATCACAACAGAACTATAATTCAGCCCTTCAAAGTGCAGAAATTATCCGTACTGGAACTACAAGCGGAATGTCAAATATTGCTCAAACTCTTATTCGTTCTACGGTTTCTGGAATGGTGCTCGATGTTCCGGTAAAAAGAGGAAATCAAGTAATTGAAGCCAATAACTTCAACGAAGGAACCACGATTGCTAGTTTGGCTGATGTGAGTAACATGATTTTTGAAGGAAAATTAGATGAGTCTGAAGTAGGTAAAATCAAATTAGAACTTCCGTTAGAAATCACTGTTGGAGCTATCGAAAACAAAAAATTTGATGCTGTTCTTGATTATATTGCTCCAAAAGGAGTTAACGAAAACGGAGCGATGCAGTTCCCAATCAAAGGAACTTTAGTAAACAAAGATTCTACATTTATTAGAGCTGGTTTGAGTGCGAATGCTTCGATTATTTTGGCTAAAGCCGATAGTGTTTTGGCTGTAAAAGAAGGTTTGGTTCAGTATGACGAAAAAACCAAAAAATCGTTTGTAGAAGTAGAAGTTGGTGAACAAAAATTCGAACGTAAAGATGTGGAGCTTGGTGTGAGTGACGGAATTTACGTTGAAATCAAAAGCGGAATCACCAAAGACGACAAAATCAAAGTTTGGAATCAGGTTAAAAAATAGTTGAATCGTTGATTCGGTTAAACAATTACACAAATCAACAGTTTAAACAACAAAACATGAAAATTACATCAAAAATAATTGTGTCTGCTTGCCTGCTTATAGGGGTAAACGCTTTTTCGCAAAAACAATGGACTCTCGAAGAGTGTGTGAATCATGCCATCGAAAACAACGTGTCTATCAAACAAATTGAGCTTGATAACAAACTGGCTGAAGTAAATAAAAAAGATGCTTACGGAAACTTTCTTCCAGGAGTAAACGCTAGTGCTTCTCACTCATGGAATATTGGTTTGAATACGAATATCACAACCGGTATTTTGGAAAATCAAACCACTCAGTTTACTTCGATGGGAGCATCTGCCGGAGTAGATATTTTCAGAGGTTTGCAATTGCAAAACCAATACAGAAAAGCTAAAATTGCACTTATTCAATCACAATATCAAAGCCTAAAAATGGAAGAAGATGTGGCTTTGAATGTAGTGAATGCTTACCTTCAGATTCTTTTCAATAAAGAAAATCTAAAGGTTCAAAAACAACAATTCCAAGCCGATAGTTTGCAACTCGTTCGTTCCCAAGAATTGGTAAATGCCGGAATGATTCCGAGTGGTGATTTGTTTGATATGAAAGCGACTATCGCTACAGACAAGCAAAATATCATTCAAGCCGAATATAACTTGTTGATTTCAAAACTCAGCCTTGCTCAACTCTTGCAGTTAGAGAACTTCAAAGACTTCGATATCGCTTCAACCGATTATGATTTCCAAGAAAACCCGATATTCTTCCAATCGCCTGAGTCTATTTTTAACAAAGCAAAAGAAGAACGTACGGAACTTAAAATCGCTCAAACCAGTGTAGAATTAGCCGAAAAAGATGTTGATATTGCCAGAGGTGGATTCTACCCGACTCTGCAAGGTTATTACAGCTTTTCTTCTCGTGTTTCGTATGCTAAAATTCCGGACGGATTAGGAGGAGAGATGAGTCCACCACCGTTTTTTGAACAATTTGATTTGTATAAAGGACACAATTTCGGGTTACAGTTGAGCATTCCAATATTCAACGGATTTGCTACTCGTAACAACGTAGAACGTTCGAAAATCAATTTAGAGAAATCGAAATTAGCCTTAGAGCAATCGGAATTAGATTTAGAGAGAAACGTATATACTGCTTTTGCGGATGCTAATGGAGCTTTAGAGACTTATAGAGCAGCTTTAGAAACCGTTAAGGCTAGAGAAGAGGCTTTTCGTTATGTGAAAGAGCGTTTCGAAAACGGAATGGCAACAGCATTTGATTACAACCAATCACAAAATTTATATGTGAGAGCGCAATCAGATTTGTTGAGAGCTAAGTATGACTATCTTTTCAGAACACGAATCTTAGAATTCTATTTCGGAATCCCGATTTATCAAAAACAATAATATCATTGGCTCCCTTTCTCACCAAAGGGAGCTTTTTATTTTTATAAGGTTATGGAGTACGTTTTATTGATTTTAAGTCTTGTATTGCTAATAGCAGGTTTTATAGGAAGTTTTTTGCCTGTACTTCCGGGTCCGCCATTGAGTTGGATTGGCTTATTGATGCTATATTTAGTAAAAGACATCGAAATGGATTATTGGACCTTAGGAATAACGCTGTTCATCACCATTGTAGTCACCATTCTCGATTATGTGATTCCTGCTATGGGAACCAAACGCTTCGGAGGTAGTAAATACGGAGTTTGGGGCACCAATATCGGATTGATAGTCGGATTGTTTATTCCTCCGTTCGGATTCATATTAGGGCCTTTTATGGGAGCTTTAATTGGTGAACTCATCTTTGACTCCAATAACTTTAATCGAGCTTTAAAAGCAGCCACAGGTTCTTTTATAGGCTTTCTGGCTTCGACTTTTTTGAAAATCGTAGTTTGCCTAGGCTTTTTTATTCTCTTCTGTATAAAAGCGTGGGAGTATAGAGAAATTTGGTTTTAACTTTAAGCCTATTGCTTGATGCTTACAGCATTATTCTATCTCAAAAAGCGTTCTGAAATGCTTTAGGATTCGTTGTTTTACTTCGGCTTCGTCAACTCTTTCAACGCCTAGTTCGACATTCATCGAAGTCACTGCTTTTCCTCTAATTCCACACGGAATAATATTGTCGAAATAACCTAAATCGGCATTCACATTCAGTGCAAAACCATGCATAGTTACCCAACGAGAAGCACGAACACCCATAGCACAGATTTTTCGTGCAAACGGAGTGCCTACATCCAACCAAACACCTGTTTCACCAGGACTTCTTTCAGATTTAATTCCGTAATCTGCCAAAGTCAAAATGATAGCCTCTTCTAAAAATCTCAAGTATTTATGAATATCCGTAAAGAAATTATCCAAATCCAAAATCGGGTAACCCACGATTTGACCCGGACCGTGATAAGTGATATCACCACCACGATTGATTTTATAAAACGTAGCTCCTTTGGCTTGTAATTGCTCTTCGTTTAAAAGCAAATTGCTCATATCTCCACTTTTTCCTAATGTATAAACGTGTGGATGCTCCACAAACAAAAAGTAATTTGGAGTTGGTTTCGGATTCTCAAGATTTCTGTTAGCTGATTTTATATCCACAATTCCTTTAAAAAGTTCTTCTTGATAATCCCAAGTTTGTTTGTAGTCTTTGTAACCTAAATCTTGTATAGTGAGGGTTTTGTTTTTCATGATGTTTATTTGTTGTATTTCGGATTGTTTAGAATAATAAGTGCTCCAATTATACCCGGAACCCAACCTGCCAGTGTTAATAAAAACACAATCAGGATAGAGCCACAACCTTTGTCAATAACGGCTAAAGGCGGAAGTAAAATCGATAGTAAAACTCTCCAAAAACTCATGATAGAAATTAAAATAAAAGTTATACAAAGGTCGGGAATTTTTAGTAAAAAATGCAGTAAAGACAAAGGAGTATTTGCTCCGGATAATTATTTCGTTACAAACTCAATATTTCGTTTAAATCCTTCAAATTTAGTTCTTTTTACGGCTGATTTTTGAAATACTTTACCAAAAGTTTCTTCGGTAATATCTATCCAATCTTGTTTGGAAAAAGATAAGATTTCTTCTTTAGGTTGCAATAATGGTTCGTTATGTGGAGACGAAAATCGGTTCCAAGGGCAAACATCCTGACAAACATCACAACCAAAAACCCAATCGTCAAATTTTCCTTTTACTTCTTGTGGAATGTTTTCTTTGAGTTCGATAGTGTAATAAGAAATACATTTGCTGCCATCCACCACATACGGAGCAATGATAGCATCGGTCGGGCAAGCATCAATACAACGAGTGCAACTTCCACAATGGTCAGTCATAGTTGGGTTGTCGTATTCGAGTTCGATATCTAAAATAAGTTCGGCTACAAAGAAAAACGAACCTACTTTTTTACTAATCAAATTAGTGTTTTTTCCAATCCAACCCAATCCTGATTTTTGAGCCCAAGCTTTATCTAAAACAGGAGCCGAATCCACAAAAACTCGACCGCCAACTTCGCCTATATTTTCCTGAATCGAATGTAAAAGCTCTTTGAGTTTTTCTTTGATGATATGGTGATAATCTTGTCCGTAAGCGTATTTTGAGATTTTAAAACTGTCTTGTCTTTGTGTTTTTTCAGGATAATAATTCAGAAGCAACGAAACCACACTTTTGGCTCCGTCAACCAATAAAGCCGGATTCAATCGTTTGTCGAAATGGTTTTCCATATACTGCATCTTGCCGTTTCGGTTTTCAGAAAGCCATTTTTCGAGTCGTGGAGCTTCTTGTTCGAGAAATTCGACCTTACTGATACCACACGACAAAAAGCCCAAACGTTGTGCTTCAGATTTTATAAATTGACTGTATTTTGCAGTATTGGAGTTCAACTTGGTTTAATAATTTAATAGCGTAATATCAACGAGTTTATGATTTCTGAAAGTGAGTATCCACAATTTCCCGTAATCGCTTTCGTCCATTTCAGTAAACTTCTCTTCTTTGATAAGTGTATTCACCAAAAAAGGCACAGTATTCGAATGTCCGGCTACGATAATCGTTTTTCCGGAACCATTTTTTACAGCTTCTTCAATATTCGTAGGCTTAAAAGCATCATACGACTGAATCGTAATCTGATTGGCTAGACAAATTGGAGTTATAGTTTCGGTTGTACGCTTATAAGGTGTAGAATATGCTTCATCAATTTTGATATCTTTTAGCATTTCAGCCAATCTCTTTGCTCGGGTTTTTCCCGCCTCAGATAACGATGGATTTCTGGTTCCGTCATCAGCTTTTTCAGCATGACGAACTAAGATTACTTTGGTTATATAAGCTTCTTTTTCTTGACCGGAAGAAAAGAAAAATGCTAGGCTCGAAAACAGTAACAACAACTTTTTCATAGGTATAAATGATTGGTTTTAGCAAATGTAAGCAATCTTTGGCTAAGGCTTATAAACAAAAAAGGTTCAGAATTTTCTGAACCTTTTCCCTATATGTTTTGTTCTAATTAAAACATTTCTCTTCCTGCGAAATGGAAAGCTCCTTCGATAGCAGCATTTTCGTCGCTATCAGATCCGTGAACTGCATTTTCTCCAACAGAAGTAGCATATTTTTTACGGATAGTTCCTTCAGCAGCTTCAGCAGGGTTTGTAGCTCCGATAAGTTTACGGAAATCCTCAACTGCATTGTCTTTTTCAAGGATAGCAGCAACGATTGGTCCTCTTGACATAAACTCTACTAATTCTCCGTAAAAAGGTCTTTCGC
>JBEBUB010000056.1:0-11369 GCA_040393445.1 Flavobacterium beibuense | reverse complement strand
CAAGTAGATTTAGCTCACCAACAATTCCCTGAATTATGGAAATTGGGAATTTATATGGATGAAGAAATTCCGAATTGGAAAGAACGAAGCGATAAATTCAAAGCCAAAGCACAACCCATTATTGAAGCTTTAGAAAGCGGTGAATCTGTAGAAGAAAATCCGACTCTAAAATCAAGCTTAGACGAAATCAACAAACAAAGTGAAATCCTGAAAAGCGTACTGAAAGAACGAGTACTTTTCTGGCAAAAACAAGGTAAAAAAGTAGTGCTGTTAGGAGGCGACCATTCCACTCCACTTGGCTATTACGAAGCTTTGGCTACACAATATGACAACTTCGGAATTTTGCATTTGGATGCTCACATGGATTTGAGAATTGCTTATGAAGGTTTTACGTATTCACATGCTTCGATTATGTATAACACTCTGAAATTACCTCAAGTGAGCAAAATCGTTCAGGTAGGAATCCGTGATTTCGGAGAGCAGGAGGTGGAAGTCGTAAAAGCTGAAAACGGTCGAGTAAAAGTATTTACCGATACAGATATGAAGGCTCAGGCTTTTGAAGGACTTACTTGGAAAGAACAATGCGATAGAATCATCAACGAACTTCCTGAAAACGTACATATCAGTTTTGACATTGACGGAATGTATCCTTGGTATTGCCCAAGTACAGGAACTCCGGTGCCGGGTGGATTTTCGTTCGAACAAGCCGCTTATTTATTGACTAAACTAGCGGATTCAGATAAAAAAATCATCGGTTTTGATTTAGTCGAAGTAGCTCCATCAGGAAACGATGACTGGGACGGAAACGTTGGAGCTAGAATGTTATTCCACATGTGTGGTGTATTTGCTAAATCACAAGGATTGGAAGTAGGCAAGAAAATAGAATTTTAATATAACACCGACAGAGTTGTGAACTCTGTCGGTGTTTAAAAAAATATAAATGGACAAAGTAAAAGCCAAAAAACACCTCGGACAGCATTTTTTGAATGATGAAAATATCGCTCGAAAAATTGCAGACACCCTTTCTTTGCAAGGATATAATAAAGTATTGGAAATCGGGCCCGGGATGGGAGTGCTTACTAAATATTTGCTCGACAAACCTATCGATACCTATGTGATTGAAATCGATACGGAATCCGTTGAATATTTGAAAACTCATTACCTGAAATTATCAAACAAAATCATTTCAAAAGACTTTTTGAAGTATGATTTAAAAGAGGTTTTTGGTAATGAACCCTTTGCCATTATTGGGAATTTCCCTTACAATATTTCTTCACAAATCGTTTTTAGAGCTTTAGATTTTAGAGAACAAGTAGTCGAGTTTTCGGGAATGTTCCAAAAAGAAGTGGCTGAGCGTATTTGCGAGAAAAAAGGAAGCAAAACTTACGGAATTCTCTCGGTTTTAGTACAAGCTTTTTATAATGCGGAATATTTGTTTACGGTTTCTGAAAATGTTTTTACCCCACCTCCAAAAGTAAAATCTGGAGTTCTAAAGCTTACCAGAAAGGAGAATTTCCGTTTGCCATGTGACGAAAAATTGTTTTTCAATGTCGTGAAAACGGCTTTTAATCAAAGACGAAAAACCCTCAGAAACAGCCTGAAACCCATCGGAATTCCAGAAGACAAAAAAGAAGATAAAATATTTGATTTACGTCCGGAACAATTATCCGTTGAAGATTTCATTGAGATTACCACAATGATTTCATTGAAGTAAATTTCATATCCAATATCTCACATCTCCTTACTGAGTGCTGTCATCTTAAATCAAAAAAACTTACCTTTGCAAGGCTTTAACCGAAATTTAAGATAATGGAGTTCAAAATCAGCAGAGAACTTATCGAACAAATTCAGTTGTATGTCGACAACAAAAACGATAGAGAGCTAGAGCTTTTGTTGAAAGACATGCACCATGCTGATATTGCTGAAATTCTAGACGAACTAGAATTTGAGCAGGCTTCTTATGTCTTTAAAATTTTGGATTCAGAAACCACTTCTGAAGTGCTTTTGGATGTTGATGAAGACCTCAGGGAGGACATCCTAAACAGTCTTTCACCTAAAGAGATTGCAGAAGAGCTTGACGAAATGGATACCGATGATGCTGCTGATATTATCGCAGAACTTTCGGAAGAAGTAAAAAAAGAAGTAATCTCAGAGCTTGAAGACGTTGAGCATGCTAAGGATATCGTTGAACTTTTACGTTATAACGAAGACACAGCAGGAGGTTTGATGGGTAAAGAGCTTGTGAAAGTAAACGAAAACTGGACAGTGCTCACTTGTGTGGTCGAAATGCGAAAACAAGCCGAACACGTTACTCGAGTGCATTCGATTTATGTAGTCGATGATCAAAATCGTCTGAAAGGTCGTTTGTCATTGAAAGACTTACTTACAAGTTCTACCAGGGCACATATCAACTCGATTTATATCCCAAAAGTGGATTATGTTAGAGTAGACACCAAAGATGTTGAAGTGGCCCGTATTATGCAAAAATACGATTTGGAGGCTATTCCCGTAGTTGATGAGTTAGACAGATTGGTCGGTAGAATTACCATCGACGATATCGTTGACGTTATCAAAGAAGAAGCAGATAAAGATTATCAGCTAGCAGCCGGTATCTCTCAAGACGTTGAAGCAGATGACAGCATTGTCGATCTGACAAAAGCTCGTTTGCCTTGGTTGGTTTTGGCTTTATTAGGAGGATTTATTACCGTTAAAGTAATGGGCATTTTTGATGATGCTTTAGCCAACTATGGAGAGTTATTCTTTTTTACTCCACTAATTGCCGCTATGGCAGGAAATGTAGGAGTTCAGTCATCAGCGATTATTGTTCAAGGTCTTGCCAACGGAACGCTAAGTGGTTCTTTATGGAAACGTTTAGCCAAAGAAATCTCTTTAAGCCTTTTCAACGGACTTATTTTAGGAATTATTCTTTTGTTGGGTAGCCATTTCTTGTTAGGTGTAGATTATATGACAGGGATTACCGTTACGGTAGCTCTAATTTCGGTAATTATGATTGCCTCTCTCCTAGGTACTTTTATCCCGATTACGCTCAACAAATATGGTATAGACCCCGCTTTGGCAACAGGGCCGTTTATCACAACCAGCAATGATATTTGCGGAATTTTAATTTACTTCTCTATCGCAAAACTTATCTTAGGGTTTTAATTCCCTAGAAAAAAACGAGAAAATCATTTCGAACAACTTATTTTCTACACTCAAAAGAGTCAAACACTTTTCAAAATCTAGAATTCTGACAGAGGTTTTTAGGTTGAGCTAGTCAGTTTCTTATTAAAAGGATTATATTTGCCTTTATCAATTGAATAAATAACCTAACAATGAAAAAAGTTTTAATACCAATGTTTATTATGGCTGCTGTTGTTTCGTGTAAAAATGAAAAACAAGAAGAGGTAGCACAGATTACCTATCCTGAGACTAAAAAAGTGGATACGGTCGATACTTATTTCGGTACAGAAGTGCCAGACCCTTACCGTTGGCTCGAAGACGATATGTCTGACGAAACGGCTGCTTGGGTGAAAGCTCAAAACGAGGTGACCTTCGGTTACTTGGAGCAAATTCCGTACAGAAATCATATTAAAAACCGTATGGAAGAGCTTTGGAACTTCGAAAAAATCGGAGCTCCTTTTGTAGAAGGTGACTATACGTATTACTACAAAAACAACGGATTACAAAATCAGTACGTACTTTACAGAAAAGACAAAGACGGAAAAGAAGAAATCTTCTTAGACCCGAATACGTTCTCTGAAGACGGAACAACTTCATTAGGTGGTATTGAATTCTCTAAAAACGGAAAAATTGTAGCTTATGCTATCTCAGAAGGCGGAAGCGACTGGAGAAAAGTTATCATCATGGATGCTGAGTCTAAGCAAATCATTGAAGACACTCTAGTTGACATCAAATTCAGCGGACTTTCTTGGAAAGGAAATGAGGGATTCTTCTACTCTAGTTATGATAAACCAAAAGGTAGCGAACTATCAGCTATGACAGACCAACACAAATTGTATTATCACAAATTGGGAACTTCTCAAAAAGACGATAAAGTGATTTTTGGTCTTAACGAAAAAAGACGTTACGTTGGCGGATATGTGACCGAAGATGACAAATATTTGATTATCTCGGCTGCTAACACGACCTACGGAAACGAACTATATTTAGCAAGTTTAGAACAACCTAACTTAAACATCAAACAAATTGTTGGTAATTTCGACAACGAATATTCAGTTATCGAAAGCCAAGGTGACAAACTTTTCATTGCTACAGACAAAGATGCTCCAAACAGCAAAATCGTTGTGGCTGATGCTAAAAACCCTGCTCCTGAAAACTGGACAGAATTCATCCCTGAGACAGAAAACGTACTGACTCCTACAACAGGTGGTGGTTATTTCTTTGCTCACTACATGAAAGATGCTATCTCACAAGTAAAACAATATGACTATTCAGGAAAGCTTGTTCGTGAAATCGAACTTCCGGGAGTAGGAACTGTAAGCGGTTTTGATGGTAAAAAAGAAGACAAAGTATTATACTATTCTTTCACCAATTATATCGTTGCCGGAACTATTTATGCTTACAATCCTGAAACAGGAACTTCTGAAGTATATGAGGCTTCAAAAGCGAAGTTTAATGCAGACGATTACGAAACAAAACAAGTATTCTATACTTCAAAAGACGGAACTAAAGTTCCGATGATTATTTCTTACAAAAAAGGAATCAAACTTGACGGAACTAACCCAACTATCCTTTACGGATACGGAGGATTCAACGTAAGCCTTACACCTAGCTTCTCTATCCTAAACGCAGTTTGGATGGAAAACGGTGGTATATTCGCTGTAGCTAACCTAAGAGGTGGTGGTGAATACGGTAAAAAATGGCACGTAGCGGGAACTCAAATGCAAAAACAAAACGTATTTGATGACTTCATTGCTGCTGCTGAGTTTTTGATTAAAGAAAAATATACTTCGTCTGATTATTTAGCTATCAGAGGAGGTTCAAACGGAGGACTTCTTGTTGGTGCTTGTATGACACAACGTCCTGAACTATTCAAAGTAGCATTGCCTGCTGTAGGAGTTTTAGATATGCTTCGTTACCACACTTTCACAGCTGGTGCCGGATGGGCTTATGACTACGGAACATCTGAACAAAGCAAAGAAATGTTTGAATACATAAAAGGTTATTCACCTGTTCATAATGTGAAAGAAGGTGTTTCTTACCCTGCTACGTTAATTACAACAGGAGATCATGATGATAGAGTAGTTCCTGCTCACAGCTTTAAATTCGCTGCTGAATTACAAGCAAAACAAGCCGGAACAAATCCTGTACTTATCAGAATCGAAGTAAATGCAGGTCACGGAGCCGGAAAACCTCTTTCTAAAACAATTGAAGAGGCTGCAGACCTTCAAGCTTTCTCACTATACAATATGGGAATCAAAGACCTTAAAAAATAATTCTTAGAGCAATCTAAAAACAAAAAGTTCCGAGCATTAGCTCGGAACTTTTTTATTTGTATAACATTTTACTAATTATTGTGACTGAACACTATTTACTGTCTCCTGTCCACTGAATACTAGGACTGAATACTTATTTATCAATTTCCATTTTCTCAGCAAAGTAAGAAGCGAAGTCTTTCATAGTGTCAGACATTTTATCATCTCCGGTTGCTCTATGGAACGTATCTGCCATAGCAACTAAGGTTTGATGGAAAAAGACTTTCATTTCATCTACAGGCATATCTTTGGTCCATAAATCCATACGAAGGCTTTCTTTGGCTTTGCTATCCCAGATAGAAAGCATAATGGCTTTACTCTCTTCGTTTTCTACACCGCCGTCTTTGGCTGACCATAGGATATTTTCCGGAATTCTGTTTTCGTCAAGTTCGATAGTAAATAAAACTTCTGATGTACGGTTCTTACTCATGATTTTTTCGTTTTTGCAAAGATAACTTTTTTAGGGTGATTCTCTAATTCTTTAGAAAGCATAAAAACCGATTACGCCAAAGCATAATCGGTTTTTAGTATATAAATTACTTTTTATCTTATTTTACGAAGCTTGCTTTAAGATATTCTCTGTTCATACGAGCAATATTCTCAAGCGAAATTCCTTTCGGACATTCTACTTCACAAGCTCCTGTATTCGTACAGTTTCCGAAGCCTTCCAGATCCATTTGGTGAACCATATTCAAGACTCTTTCTGTAGCTTCTACCTTACCTTGCGGAAGCAGTGCAAACTGAGATACTTTAGCCGAAACATAAAGCATAGCTGAAGCATTTTTACAAGTTGCTACACAAGCTCCACACCCGATACAAGTTGCAGCATCAAAAGCTTTGTCTGCATCGTCTTTACGAATCGGAATAGAGTTAGCATCTTGAGTATTTCCTGAAGTATTCACAGAGATAAATCCGCCTGCATGTTGGATTCTATCAAAAGCACTTCTATCAACAACTAAGTCTTTAATCACAGGGAATGCTTTTGCTCTAAACGGCTCGATGAAAATCGTATCACCGTCTTTAAAAGTACGCATGTGCAACTGACAAGTTGTGATTCCTCTGTCTGGTCCGTGAGCTTCACCGTTAATAAACAGCGAACACATTCCGCAGATTCCCTCACGACAATCGTGGTCAAAAGCAACCGGATCATCACCTTTGTTTACCAAATCCTCATTCAAAACGTCAAGCATTTCTAAGAAGGACATATCAGGCGAAACATTATCTATTTTATACTCAACAATTTTTCCTTGGTCTTGAGCATTTTTCTGTCTCCAGATTTTTAATGTTAATTTCATAACTTCATTAGTTATTGGTTATTCGTTAATAGTTATTAGTTTTAGAACTTGGTTACTTTTCGTTCACTTTGGACAAATAATTTATATAACCATTCAATATCCTAACACATTCAACTATTAACTGACTTAAATTATCATATTTTGTTTTATCAATATACTTTTCCTCTAAAGCAATTTCTAAATCATCAAGTAATTCATACAACGAGCCTCTTGATATTCTGCAAAATTGTATGTTTTCTTTGTGGTAAAATCTACCATATCCTTCAGCTATATTATTGGTTACCGAGCGAGAAGCCCTGAGCATTTGAGAACTAAGAGCAAATTTCTCATAATCAGGAAATGTTTTAATAAGTTCTGCTATTTCGATACGAAGTTCTCTTGCCTTTTTCCAGCACTCCAAATCTTTAAATGAACTTATTGATCTTTCCACGCCCCCCAATTAACAATTAACCAATAACTATTAACTACTTATAACTTCTCTGAACTAATTTAATATTCTCAAACTCTAAATTCTCTTTGTGAAGCACCGCTTCTCTTGGATTTCCTTTATATTCCCAAGCAGCTACATAAGCGAAGTTTTCGTCATCACGTTGTGCCTCTCCTTCTTCGGTTTGATATTCTTCTCTAAAGTGTCCTCCACATGATTCGTTTCTGTGTAAAGCATCTTTAGCGAACAATTCTCCTAATTCTAAGAAATCTGCTACACGCATTGCTTTCTCAAGTTCTTGGTTGAAGCCTTCAGCTGTTCCGGGTACTCTTACGTCTCTCCAGAACTCTTCTCTGATCGCTTTGATTTCTTCCATTGCTTCTGTAAGTCCTTGAGCATTTCTAGCCATACCTACTTTATTCCACATTACTTTTCCAAGTTTTTTATGGAAGTGGTCAACAGAGTGTTTTCCGTTGTTGTTCATAAAGAAGTTGATTTGCTCTCTTACTTTTTTCTCAGCTTCATCAAACTCCGGTGAATCTGTAGGAATAGCCCCCGTACGGATTTCGTTAGCTAAATAATTCCCGATAGTATAAGGCAATACGAAATATCCGTCTGCCAAACCTTGCATTAGCGCAGAAGCTCCTAAACGGTTTGCTCCGTGGTCTGAGAAGTTTGCCTCTCCGATACAGTAACATCCTTCGATAGTTGTCATCAGGTTATAATCAACCCACAGCCCTCCCATAGTGTAGTGAACGGCAGGATAAATCATCATCGGAGTCTCATACGGATTCTCATCAACGATTTTCTCATACATCTGGAAAAGGTTTCCGTATTTGTTTTCGATAACGGCTCTACCTAATTCGTAAACTAGTTTAGCATCGTTTTCGTCAAGGTGTTTGATACGAGCTTGCTCTTTACCATAACGTTGAATTGCCGAAGCAAAGTCAAGGTAAACCGCTTCTCCTGTAGCATTCACTCCGTAACCAGCATCACAACGCTCTTTAGCAGCACGAGAAGCTACATCACGAGGAACTAGGTTACCGAAAGCCGGATAACGTCTTTCCAAATAATAATCTCTATCTTCTTCAGCTATTTGTGTTGGTTTTAATCTACCTTCTCTGATAGCCTTAACATCTTCTAGTTTTTTAGGTACCCAAATACGTCCGTCATTTCTAAGAGACTCAGACATCAACGTAAGTTTTGACTGGTGGTCTCCCGAAACCGGAATACAAGTTGGGTGAATTTGTGTATAACAAGGGTTAGCGAAATAAGCTCCTTTTTTGTGAGCTTTCCAAGCTGCTGTTACATTTGACCCCATAGCGTTCGTAGAAAGGAAGAATACGTTTCCGTAACCTCCGGTTCCTAGTACTACAGCGTGAGCCGAATGTCTTTCGATTTCTCCTGTAACAAGGTTTCTAGCAATGATTCCACGAGCTTTTCCGTTTACGATAACCAAATCCAACATTTCGTGACGGTTATACATTTTGATTTTACCACGACCGATTTGACGGTTCATAGCCGAATAAGCTCCTAGCAACAACTGTTGTCCGGTTTGTCCTTTTGCATAAAACGTACGAGATACTTGTGCTCCACCAAACGAACGGTTGTCCAAAAGACCTCCATATTCACGAGCCAACGGCACTCCTTGAGCCACACATTGGTCGATGATGTTAGCAGAAACTTCAGCCAAACGATATACGTTGGCCTCTCTGGCACGGTAGTCTCCTCCCTTTACAGTATCATAGAACAAACGGTAAGTAGAGTCACCGTCTCCTTGATAGTTCTTAGCAGCATTGATACCTCCTTGAGCTGCAATAGAGTGAGCTCTTCTTGGAGAATCCTGAAAACAAAATGCTTTTACGTTATAGCCCAATTCAGCCAGTGTAGCTGCAGCAGAACCACCTGCCAAACCTGTACCTACTACAATAACGTCAATTCTACGTTTGTTAGCCGGGTTTACCAGATTGATATGAGCTTTATAGTCTGTCCATTTGGTTGCGATGTCGCTACCTTTTGGTATTTTATTATCTAGTGCCATAACTGAAAACTATTTTAAAAAGAAACGAATATAAATTGGAATAATAGCAAAAAGAAGCGGAACGATAATCGCAAAAGCCGTTCCTACGTTTTTAATGATTCCGTTATATTTTTGGTGATTTAATCCTAATGATTGAAAAGCACTACCAAAGCCGTGGTGCAAGTGGAAAGCCAACACAGCCATTGACAACACATAAAACAAAGTGTACCACAATCCTGCTTTTTCGTCTTGGAAAAAATCTACAGTGATTTTGTATAGGTCTTTGTAAGCGTCTGCTACTTTAAGGCCGTGGTCTTTTCCGTAGAATTCTGTGTTGTTACGAAGTTCAAGCTCTCCTCCACCTGTAACATAAGTTACGGTTCCTTCTTGCTCGATTTTATACACATAATTTCCGGCAGTGGTGTTAATTGCTTGAGCATGAATTTCCATACCCGGCATTGGGCTAAGTGTCATTTCTTGTTGTTGTAAAGGCATTTCAGAGAAGTGCATTTTTGCCCAGAAATGAGTCATGTGTAACGCAATGAAAATCAAAATAAGTGTTCCTAACACTGCCATGTTTCTTGAAGCGAAACGAGTGTTAGCAGCAGCGTTTTCGTTAGCATAACGAATAGGTCTTGCTTTACGGTTCTGAACAGTTAACAAAATTCCGTCAACAGCATGAAAAAGTATTGAAAGATAGGTCAAGTATGACAACACCTTAATAAAAGGATTGCTTGTCATAAATTGTGCATACTGATTAAACTGTAACGAAGTTCCGTAAATAAGTTGAAGGTTTCCTACCAAATGCCCGATTAAAAAGACACATAGGAACAAACCCGTAAGAGCCATCCAGTATTTCTTTACTAAGGATGACTTTAAAAGTGCAGATTTTGCCATAACACAAATAATTATTTTTAGGGAAAAAGTGAAGCAAAATTACTATAAAATAAACGATGTACAAGGAAACCACATAATTTATAATCAGTAAAAATAACAAAAATCACTACTCGCAAATCTATTGTTTATCAATAACAAAACCAACTACATTCAACCTAAAAATACTCATCCCAAACTACAACTTCTACTTATTTTAAATAAACAAAAACTTTAAGCATTCCTATAACGCATTAACCCTTAAAAAACACATAAACAAGTTAATAAACAAACTTTTAAACAAAATATTATTTAAAAAAACGTTATAAAACCAAAAAATATTTACTTTTACACTATCACCCGAAACAATACTAGACCTATGAGCAGTAAAAAGTATATATCTCGGTTACTAAAGGTGACTGCCTTGATGGACAAAACCACCAAGCGGATGAAAAGAGTGCTAAGCACCACTCCTTCTGAGAAAATCGAGAACGAATGGCTTTATAGTGCCGATATCATGCAGATACTGAAAATATCTGAAAGCACCCTAAGGCGAATGCGAAAAAAAGGCGAAATACCTTTCCAAAAGATTGGTGGAACTTATCGTTACCCTAGCATTTATATTGAAAAAACGTTGCTAGAGAAAGTGATGAAAAAACATAAGAATATGTTTGATGAGGAGTAGTTTCTGAGAAAAGAGGAATCCGTCAAAATTATTTACCAATCTAATATCCCACCCAAACATTATTAAATCCTATTTATCATAAAATGTATCATTTTTCCATTTGTTCGGATTGTTTTTGATATATTCCGAAATACGTTGATAGGATTGTTGGTTACGTATGATATGTTCGTAATAATTGCGTTGCCATAATTTACCGTCAAACGGTTTCCACCCTAATGTTTTAACCCCACGAATATATTCGTTTGTTGTCATTGTTTTAAACCATTGTACTACCTGTGGTATGGAACCCACCGGTTGGGGCGAACCTACTGGTTGGGGCGAACCTATGTGTTCGCCTTGTTGTTGGGGTGAACCTATTTGTTGGGGCGAACCTATGTGTTCGCCTTGTGAACCTACGTGTTCGCCCAATATATTATTACGTTCGCCCAATCTATTCCCATATTCCCCCAAACCCGAAACTTTATCGGAACCTATATCCGAAACATTATTGGGAATATCCGTCTCATCGGGACAAATATTCGTATTGTTATCGGGACGGACACCCGTACCGTTATAGGGACAGACACGTAGGTCT
>JBEBUB010000055.1:0-11459 GCA_040393445.1 Flavobacterium beibuense | reverse complement strand
TGCCCTTGTGTAATCGCTGATTGAGGTTCTTCGAATTTTACATACAAACCGCTTTCAAAACGATAAAGAGTCGCTTTTTGCAGTGGTTGACGGTATCTGATTCTAGCCATTACTTCGAGTGATTCGCCATTTTTCAAGGCTAAATCTTCTCTGATGAAATGCACTTCAGCATCTTGTACGAATAACACTTTTCTGAACAATCCTTTGTGATAACTGCCTTGTCCGGTATAAATCGTATTGGTTTCAATATCAGTCGCAATCACAAAAAGAGGTTCTTTGGTTCCGCCTACATTCAAACCTTTACGTTGCCCGATAGTGAAATAATGAGCACCTTGATGTGTGGTCATTTTTTTTCCATCAGCATGAGTGTAAGTGATAGGTTTAGCCTCAAAAGCCAATTGTTCTTCTAAGGTAGCAAACTCAGGCGTTTCGATATTGTAAACTTCCGAATTGTTGTCTATCTCATAAATAAAACCTTCTTTCGGTTTTAATTTTTGTTGTAAAAATTCCGGTAGGCGCACTTTCCCGATAAAGCAAAGTCCTTGAGAGTCTTTCTTTTCGGCTGTAATCAAATCTATTTTGGCTGCGATTTCTCTTACTTCAGGTTTTGTGAGCTCCCCGATAGGGAACAATGATTTTGACAATTGCTCTTGTGAGAGCTGGCACAAGAAGTAAGATTGATCTTTGTTTTTGTCTTTTCCGGCAAGTAGTCTATAGATGGTTTTTCCGTCTTTTTCGATAGTATCTTTACGGCAATAATGTCCGGTTGCTACGAAATCTGCTCCTAGGCTCAGAGCAATTTTCATAAACACATCAAATTTGATTTCTCGGTTACAAAGCACATCAGGATTTGGAGTTCGACCTTGTTCGTATTCGTTGAACATATAATCGACGATTCGCTCCTTGTATTGCTCGCTCAAGTCAACCGTTTGAAAGGGAATTCCCAATTTTTCTGCTACCAAAAGGGCATCATTGCTATCTTCCAACCACGGACATTCGTCAGAAATCGTCACCGAATCATCGTGCCAGTTTTTCATAAACAGCCCGATCACTTCGTAGCCTTGCTCTTTTAATAGATAAGCCGCAACACTCGAATCTACTCCTCCCGAAAGCCCAACAACAACTCGTTTCATCTTTTTAAAAAAATTTGTGCAAAGGTACGGGTTTTTATCGAATGATGTATTCCTAAGTTACTTAAGGGAAACTCAATGCATCTCATTCATGAGCTCGGAGAAGAGTTGGATGCTGTGGAGTTTTGCTTCTAAATCGTATATGGGAGCAGAAATCATGATTTCGTCGATTCCGTATTTTTCGATGAATCGGCTGATTTCTCTCTTTACGGTTTCTTTGGTTCCGATAAACGAACAAGAGGTCATTTGACGGATGTGTGCTTCTTCGTTGACATTCCACAAACCATCCATACTGTCGATAGGCGGTTGCATATAGTTTCTTTCGTCTCGGATAATTCCTAAAAACATGCGATAGAAAGAAGTTGCTAATCGGTTAGCTTCTGCGATAGTGTCTGCTATGATAACATTTACACAAGCCAGTGTAGTTGGAGTTTCTCCTTTGGTTGAGATGAATTCTTGTCTGTAGATTTCAAAAGCTCGGTGCATTTGAGCCGGAGCAAAATGAGAAGCAAAAGCATAGGGCAAACCTAGAGAAGAAGCCAAATAAGCCGAATCTGTACTAGAGCCTAAAATCCAAACGGGGACGTTGGTGCCTTCGCCAGGAAAAGCTCGGACTTTTGAATCTTTGTTTTCTTCCGATAAATATTGTTGTAAGAGTTTTACGTTTTGAGGAAAGTTTCTTGAATTTTCAAAAAAGTGAGGGTTCAGAGCAAAAGCCGTAAGTTGATCAGTTCCGGGAGCTCTTCCTAAACCTAAATCGATTCGATTCGGATAGAGTGAAGCCAAGGTTCCGAAGTGTTCTGCAATGACAAGCGGAGAGTGATTCGGGAGCATAATTCCTCCTGAACCCACTCTAATGTTTTGTGTTTTTCCGGCAATATGGCCAATCAAAACTGAGGTGGCAGAGCTGGCCACACTTTTCATATTATGGTGTTCGGCAAACCAATATCTGGTAAAACCCAAACGGTCTGCTAGTTGAGCAGTTTTTACGGATTTTTCGAAAGTTTCAGAAATGGTGCTACCTTCACATACGTGTGCTAAGTCTAGAAAAGAATAAGGAATCATAGTCTTGAAAATTACTTTTGTAAAGTTACAAAATCAAATTTCGCTAGACTAAAAAGTAACAGAGTGTTAACAGAAGAAGTATGTAATTTTTAAAGTTTAATTTTTGTGGGACTTTGTCTGTTTGAGAAGAATGAGAGAATCTCAAAGGTCTCTCCTTTTATACGATAAAATAAAGTGTTGTGTTTTAAAATAACCACTCTATGAATATCTTTGATTTCTGATTTAGGGAAAATGGTAGGATTTTTTGAGAGTAAGGCAGTTGTACTTTCTATCTTTTGTGCCAGTTTTTTAATTTCTTTATCAGTGAAGTTTTCTTCAAGATATTCAATTGTTTTAGCAAGTTCATTTAAGGCATTTTCTGTCCAGAATATTTTATAACCATTTTTCATACAATTTTCTTGCACTTGATTGTGGTTTCATCTTTCCGTTATCTGCATCTGAAATTCCCTTTTCAATAGATTCTTGTTCTTCTTTTGAGATAGTATCCCACCAGTCTTTGGTTTCTTCTTGCTTGAATTTCATAAGTTTTTCGATGATTGTTCGATCTTCTAAAGTGGACAACCATTGAATTAACTCTATTTTTTTATCTACTACTTGAGTTCCCATCTTAGGACTGATTTTAAAGATTAATCAAGTCAAATATACAATTTTTTTTAAAGGTCTGTTAATCAGTTAAGCTAAACTTTCTTTAAAAATAAAACCCAAACTCTACTTTTACGCCAAAGTTATTAGCATCCGGAACGTTTCTGTAGCTACCTCTCCAAGTGAAATCAAGTCGCATGACTTTGAAGATGTTTCCGACCCCTACGTTGTATTCCCAATAAGGTTTAGTAGGAGCCAGATATTCCATACCTGAAGCATTAATAGCTCGGTTTTCATCAGAAATGTCTCCAATCACTCCTTTTACGCCTACAATTTCTCGAAGGTTTAAATCTCTAAACCACGGAATTCTTGAAAATATTTTTCCGTTGAAGTGGTGCTCAAGTTGAAGGGTTACATATTCGTCTGTGATGAGTTCGTAATAGTTCAATAAATTGAAATTGGTCGGGATGACAAAATACGACTGGTTTCCGGGAATCACACTCATAAGTCCTAGAGGTACTTGTCCGAATGTTTTTCCCACTTCGGTAGTAACAAAAAGTCTTCCGAGGAGTCCAATCATAATGGGTTGTCTGTAATAAAACTGTACTTTTTCGTATTCAAAATCGCTATCCAAAACGCCTTTCAGACCTTGACTGAAGCTGGTATAGATTCGAGGATAGTTGGCATCCACAATTCCACGTTCTACTCCATAACCAATCGTTTTTCGATACGGCGTAAAATCAACCATAAGATTGATTTCAGATTGAGTCACTTCGTGTGAAATACTTCCGTTATCTTCAAAATAATCCAAGCTAAAAGTCTCCGAAGCTGATTTTAGAGTTCGGTAGCTGAAAGCGGTTTTAAAAGTAAGATTCTTGATGGGCTCTATCTCAAACATCACATTCGAGAGGTTGATAGAAGTCAGTTTTGCATTGTCTCCTGAAGCAAAAAGAGCTGACGAAGCAAAACTACGACCCAAAATATCATTCGATGTCGTTAGGCTAGCTCCGATTTGCTCAATATCTCTTCGATTTCCTCCACTCAAAATGATTCGATTCTTTTTGTCGACCATCCATTTTCCGGAAATTCCGTATTTTACTTGGTTGTCTTGAAAACCATAAGCTGTATAACCTTCAAGTCTCCAAAGGTCATTTTGCCCGAAATAGGTTCGACCACCTGCTCTAAGCCTGATCCCTTCTACATCGTTATATCCGAAAGAAGAAAAAATAGGTCCGTAATCAAAATTTCCGAATTGGACATAACCACTTCCTAAGATAGAAACCAAATCATACATCTGTCGGAATCTCTTAACGGTCTGCAACGTGTCGAGCATTTTATAAATCCCTCTTTCGTCTCTGCTTAAAGATTCGAAACGGTTTTTCTCCCAAAATTCGTCATCTCTCAGATAAACCGAATCGTCATAATAATTGACTTCTTCTTTATAAAAATCTTTCGGTTTTTCTATATCGAAAAGGTGATTTTGGTATAAAGTAGTTCGTTTTCCGTACACTCCTTTGGATTCGTCTTTTTTCGAAAAAGCAAAATCAGACATAAAATGATCTCTCGATAGCAAGAAAACCGAGTCGTTGAGCACCTCGAATTCTTGTTCGATATAGATATCTTTTACCCAATTGATATTGGCACTATGAGTAATCGCCATATTGATTTTTTTTATGGCAAAAGTGGAGTCGTTAACCCAGAAATCTCCTTTAAAAGTAAGTTCTCCTTTTCGTCTTGGATAATAGACAATATTGTAGCACCATTTGTTGTTGATATAAGCACTGTCTGCCAAAACGTAATTATAAACATCTATTCCGTAACGGGAAATCGGGCTGTGGAAACTCTTGTCAAAAATCGTTAGGAAGTTGCTGTAAATGTCATATTCGTTATACAAATCTTTGATAAAAGCCAGAATCTGTTGATTGGTGTTGAAACCGGAATTCTTATTGGCTGTCAAGATTTCTTTTTTCTTGCTCAACTTGTTGTCTCCATAAACTTTGCTTAGGGCTTCGTTGATAAAAATCGGGAGATAGGTTTTTCCGGTTACTTGAGAGGTATCCACCTGTTCGAAGATGAATTCCATTCCTTTGAAAATCTTTTTCTGAGCGAAAGTACTATCAATATTGTTTAGGTCAAATTCGATTTTCTCGTATTTTTCCATCTCATATTGGTCGAACATATAAAGTCCGTTTTTGCGTTTTCGCTCCCAGATTTTTCTGAGGATATCAATAGCCGGATTGTTCTTCTTTGAGGTTTTTCCGCCATATATCTGAACGGCACTGAGCATATTGTCTCCTTTCAAGACAATTTTCAGATTCAGAGTTGTGCTTTGCGTAAGAGAAATTTCTTCGGTTGTGTAGCCTACGAAAGAAACAACCAAAACAGGATGCTTGTCTTTGGATTCCAAATAAAATTTTCCGTCTTCGTTAGTTACGATTCCAATCGTACTTCCTTTAAAAGCCACTGTAGCATAAGGAAGAGGCAAGTTGTTGTCGTCAACAACAGTACCGCTTACTTTGGTCTGAGCAAAAAGCGAAAAGGGAAATAAAATAATAAGTAGAAATAAAAAAACAGCTCTCATATATAGTTCAAACGAGGTACAAATATAACTTTTTTGTCTATGAATTTTCACATTATTTTAGTGGTTGGCAAGTTTTTGCACAGTTCAAAAATCTTCGTACCTTAGCCTGATTCAAAAAAATGTGACCAATGAAGGTTAAAAAACAAGGAAATACTACTATTATTAATGAAGATCAGGAGAATGTCAAGTCGTTGATTTCTAAAATTGACGAACAATATAGCAGCTTTTCTTCTGATAATCTAATCGTAGATGTTTCTTCCTTAAAAGATATAAACCACGATGAGGTTTCCCTATTCTCAAAAATGGCAGCTAAGTATAAAAAAGCCAAAAAGTCTTTTGTATTAGTTGTTACTCCAGACTTTGATTTTAACGAAGTTACAGATGATGTTATGGTGGTTCCTACACTTCAGGAAGCGCATGATATTATCGAAATGGAAGAAATCGAACGGGATTTAGGTTTTTAATTTTAGAAATGAAAGTAACCATTTTAGGCTGTTATGCGGCTACTCCCAGAACCATAAGCAACCCGACTTCTCAGGTGCTCGAAATCAGTAATCGACTCTTTTTGATAGATTGCGGAGAGGGCACTCAGGTGCAGCTCAGAAAAAAGAAAATCAAATTTTCTAAAATCAACCATATTTTTATTTCGCATCTTCACGGAGACCATTGTTTTGGGTTGATTGGTGTTATCACCACTTTTGCGATGCTTGGCAGAGAGACCGATTTGCATATTTATGGCCCGAAGGGAATCAAGGAGTTTATTTTGATTCCGCTTCGCCTTTCGGGTTCGTTTACTTCATATAACTTATATTTCCACGAGTTGTCTTCTTCAGAAAGTGAAATTGTTTTTGAAGACGAAAAAGTGCTTGTTAGAACCATTCCGTTAAAACATAGAGTGTACACAAACGGCTATCTTTTTCAAGAAAAACCAAAAGAAAGAAAGCTGAACAAAGAAAAAGCAGAACAGTATAATATTGATACATGCTATTATCAGAATATAAAATTAGGTAAAGATATTCAGTTAGATAATGACACGATTATTCCAAATACGGAATTAACCTTTGAGCCCGAACCTTCAAAAAGTTATGCTTTTTGTTCTGATACGGTATATAACGAAGATGTGATTCCGATTATCAAGGATGTCGAAGTGCTATATCACGAAAGCACTTTTTTGGAACACGACTTGCAATACACCGAAAGAACCATGCACTGTACAGCCAAACAAGCAGCTACAATTGCTAAAAAAGCCAATGCCAAAAACTTGATTATAGGGCATTATTCCACACGTTATGGAAGTATAGAACCTTTTAAAACCGAAGCAGAAGAAATTTTCCCGAATGTTTATTTAGCAGAAGACGGAATTGAATTCGAGTTTTAATTTTTCAACCACATAGATACATAGTTTAAATTATATAATGAATTACTCACAAATTTTTTCAGACTATCTCGAGAGTCAAACCATAAATCGAAATCCTAAAAATTTATACGAACCTATTCAATATATTTTGTCTTTGGGCGGAAAGAGAATACGTCCGGCTTTGACTTTAATGGGTTGTGATGTTTTTGGTGAAAACATAGAAAAAGCACTTCCGGCAGCAATGGCTGTAGAGGTTTTTCATAATTTTTCGCTTATCCATGATGATATTATGGATAAAGCTCCGCTCAGAAGAGGCAAGCAAACCGTTCACGAAAAATGGGATCTCAATACGGGAATCCTTTCCGGAGATGCAATGCTCATATTGGCTTATCGTTATTTCGAAAACTACGAACCGGAAATTTTTAGCGAGTTGGCGAAACTTTTCAGTAAAACGGCTCTCGAAGTTTGTGAAGGTCAACAATGGGATATTGATTTCGAAACGAGTGATAACATCACCATTGAACAATATCTGAAAATGATTGAATACAAAACCGCTGTGCTTGTTGGAGCTGCTTTGCAAATGGGTGCTATTGTGGCTAAAACTTCAGAAGTCAATAAAAAAGCGATTTATGATTTCGGATTGAATTTAGGAATTGCTTTCCAGCTTCAAGATGATTATCTCGATGCTTTCGGAGACCCGGAAACCTTCGGAAAACAAGTAGGCGGTGATATTATCGAAAACAAAAAAACCTATTTATACCTAAAAGCGCTCGAGCAAACTTCTCAACAAGAAAAAGAACAACTTTTACATTTGTATTCGATAAAATCAGACGATAATCACGATAAAATCGAGTTGGTTAAACAAGTTTTTGAAACTTCAAAAGCTACCGAAGCTACTCAAAATGCGATTGCAGATTATACTCAAAAAGCTTTTGATATATTAGAGGCTATGGATATTCCGACTGATAAAAAAGACCAATTGAGAGTGTTTGGAGAAGGGTTGATGAATCGTATTGTATAGAAAATATGAATTTTGAAACTCCCGAAAACACAGACTTGCTTTTATCCAAAGCACAAAAAGAATCACTTTATCAAAAACTGATAGAACAACTCGATAAAGATTTTACGTTAGCCAATCAGCTTATCGAAATCAAACCCGAAAGTTCTCCGTTTGAACTAAAAATGGAACTCCAAAACAGGGTTTATGATTTGATTCAGTATAAATTTACGGAATACTTAAACTTGCTTTATATAATTGATGTGCCTGAAAAGGAAATTAAAGCATTAACATCAGTAGATTTAGTGGAGCTGTCTGAGCAGATTGCATTTTTGATTCTCAAAAGAGAATGGCAAAAAGTATGGTTTCGCAACAGACTTTAAAAATCTTACCTTTGACTTTTAAATTTTTGACTTGATATGATTTCAAAACAGCAATTCGATAAAGAACTAGAACTGATTATTGCCAATGCCATTCGTGAAGATGTTGGTGATGGAGACCATTCCTCTTTGGCTTGTATTCCCGCTGAAGCGAAAGGGCAAGCAAAACTTCTTGTAAAAGACAACGGAGTTATAGCAGGAGTGGAGTTCGCTAAAATGATTTTCGCTTATGTTGACAAAGATTTACAAGTAGAAACCTTTATCGAAGACGGTTCAGAAGTACAACACGGAGATGTGGTTTTTCACGTATCCGGAAGTTCGCAATCTATTCTGAAAGCAGAACGTTTTGTATTGAATTCGATGCAACGTATGTCTGCTATAGCTACAAAAACTCGTTTTTTTGCTGATTTGCTCAAAGGCACCAAAACCAGGATTTTAGATACTCGAAAAACGACTCCGGGAATCAGAGCCATCGAAAAGTGGGCTGTAAAAATCGGAGGTGGAGAAAACCATCGTTTTGCTCTTTATGATATGATTATGCTCAAAGACAATCATATCGATTTTGCTGGAGGCATCTCTGAAGCCATCCAAAAAACAAAAGATTACCTCTCTCAAAACAACCTTGACCTGAAAATCATTGTTGAAGCTAGAGATTTAGAAGAAGTAAAAGAAATCCTCTCGGCCGGAGGTGTTTACAGGATTTTGCTCGATAACTTTACGTTTGATCAAACCCGTGAAGCGGTTGCTCTTATCGGAGATCAAACCACTACAGAATCTTCAGGAAATATCAACGAAAAAACCATTCGCCAATATGCAGAATGTGGGGTTGATTATATCTCTTCCGGTGCTTTGACTCACTCTGTTTATAATATGGATTTGAGTCTGAAAGCGTTTTAAATTTAGCCTCTGAAGCCTTTTCTGAAGCTTAACTAATTAATTTATAACGACTAACTCAAAAATATTTCTTCGAAAAATTTGATAATCAAAAAAGTAGTTGTATTTTTGCACTCCTTTTTTGGCAATAGTGTTTCTTGGAAAAGGGATTGGTTTTAAAACATTTACAAACACTTCTGTGATTTTTTGCCGCTAAAGAAACAGCTCAAGTCGCAGGATACAAATTTTAAAAATCAGATTATGTCTGAAAAAACACAAACACCGGAAGAGTTTTTAGCAAACTTCAACTGGGAAAATTATCAAGAAGGTATTGATGCAGTTGATGCAAAAAACCTAAAAGAATTTGAAGAATTAGTTTCTAAAACGTTCATTTCTACCGACAACGAAGAGGTAGTTGAGGGTGTTGTAGTAAGAATTACTGACAGAGATGCGATTGTTGATATCAATGCAAAATCTGAAGGTGTTATTTCTTTGAATGAGTTCCGTTACAACCCACACTTAAAAGTTGGGGATAAAGTAGAGGTACTTATCGACGTTAGAGAAGACAAAACAGGGCAACTTGTTCTTTCTCACAGAAAAGCTCGTGTTATCAAAGCATGGGATAGAGTTATTGCTGCTAACGAAACTGGCGAAATCGTAAACGGATTCGTAAAAGCAAGAACAAAAGGAGGTATGATTGTAGATGTTTTTGGAATCGAAGCATTCTTACCTGGATCTCAAATTGATGTGAAACCAATCCGTGATTACGATCAATACGTAAACAAAACAATGGAATTCAAAGTGGTTAAAATCAACCATGAATTCAAAAACGTTGTGGTTTCTCACAAAGCTCTTATCGAGGCTGATATCGAAGAACAGAAAAAAGAAATCATCGGACAACTTGAGAAAGGTCAAGTACTTGAAGGAGTTGTTAAAAACATCACTTCTTACGGAGTATTTATCGATCTTGGAGGTGTTGATGGTCTTATCCATATCACAGATCTTTCTTGGTCAAGAATCAACCACCCAAGTGAAGTTCTTGAACTAGATCAAAAACTTAACGTGGTAATCCTTGATTTCGATGAAGATAAATCAAGAATCCAATTAGGTCTAAAACAGTTGAGTGCACACCCTTGGGATGCTCTTTCTGCTGATCTTAACGTAGGAGATAAAGTAAAAGGAAAAGTGGTTGTTTTGGCAGATTACGGAGCTTTCGTAGAAGTTGCTGAAGGAGTTGAAGGACTTATCCACGTTTCTGAAATGTCATGGTCAACTCACCTTAGAAGTGCACAAGACTTCGTAAAAGTAGGTGATGAGGTTGAGGCAGTTATCCTTACTCTAGACAGAGAAGAAAGAAAAATGTCTTTAGGTATCAAACAACTTTCTACTGACCCTTGGACAGACATTACATCTAAATATCCTATCGGTTCTAAACACACAGGAACTGTAAGAAACTTTACAAACTTTGGAGTATTTGTTGAATTAGAAGAAGGAATCGACGGACTTATCTATATTTCTGACCTTTCTTGGACTAAGAAAATCAAACATCCATCTGAGTTCGTAAGCGTTGGTGATAAACTAGACGTAGTTGTTCTTGAACTAGACGTAGAAGGAAGAAAACTTTCTTTAGGTCACAAACAAACTACTGAAAATCCTTGGGATAAATATGAAGATGGTTTTGGTGTAGGTTCAGTTCACACTGGAGTAATCGCTGAAATCGTTGACAAAGGTGCTACAGTTGAATTCAACGATGACGTAGTAGCTTTCATCCCAACTCGTCACCTTGAAAAAGAAGACGGTAAAAAACTTAAAAAAGGTGATTCAGCTGAATTCAAAGTGATTGAGTTTAACAAAGAGTTCAAAAGAGTAGTAGCTTCTCACACGGCAACTTTCCGTGAAGAAGAAGAGAAAAATGTTGCTGCAGCAGCAACTGAAACTCAAGCTCCAGTTGAAAAAACAACACTTGGTGATCTTGATGTTCTTGCAGAACTAAAAGAGAAAATGGACAAAGAAAAATAATTTTTTCATATTGTTTCTTAAAGGCCTTTCGTTTTACGGAAGGCCTTTTTTTTATGCCATTCTGTTTTTTTGATTGAAAATGATTTCTTTTCTCTTTATTCTTTTTTCTGTTCTCTAAATTCTTTTTTCTATCCTCTAAAAAACTTACATTTGCACTCTTTAAATCCGTAAAATGGAAATAGTTATTAAGCTTTCTCAGTTTTTATTGAGTTTATCTTTACTTATCGTTCTTCACGAATTAGGACATTTTATTCCTGCTAAACTATTCAAAACTAAAGTCGAAAAATTTTATCTCTTTTTCGATATCAAATTCTCTCTTTTCAAAAAGAAAATTGGTGATACAGTTTACGGAATCGGGTGGTTGCCACTCGGAGGTTATGTGAAAATTGCCGGAATGGTTGATGAGAGTATGGATACCGAACAACTCAAACAAGAACCTCAACCATGGGAATTCCGTTCAAAACCGGCTTGGCAA
>JBEBUB010000054.1:0-11657 GCA_040393445.1 Flavobacterium beibuense | reverse complement strand
TTATACAAAGGAATAAAATACGAAATGGTGTAATTAAATCCTACACCAAAACTTCCTTCATAAGTACGGTGAAATCCGGGAATATAAAGATTTTCAAAGTTTTCAGGTTGTTTGTCTGAAATCAAAAAGTGTAATCTTACGCTAAATCCTACAAACAAATTATTAAAAACTTCCGCTTTGACTCCTCCTAAAAACTCAGCCCAATGAGCTGAGAGTCCGCTGAACTCACGATTGGCATTCACAAGCGTATGTTCACCCAAAAATCCTCCTGTATTCTGATAAATCGAATAATGATTCAGATTTTGACTAAAAACACTAGTTCCGTATCGAAGACCTACATAAATTTGGTTCTCCATATTGAGCCAGTTTTCGTAGGCATTATAATCAAACCCGATTCTTAAATAAGTTCCTTTTGTGGTGAAATTGAGTTGAACCTCATCGGTGGTTTTATCTTCGTTCCCTAATTCGGCTGCTAAATAGAATTTTTTGGTAAGTCTGTAATCTCCTACGAATTCAATTCCTTGATAATTCTTGTCGTAAATACTTCTTGAAAGCTTGAACAAATCTGCTCCCAAACGTATTCCGTAACGTTCTTTTTTCGGAGAAACACTATCGGTTTTTACTTCTTGTGCCACACCCGAAAATCCGGTTAAGAGTAAACCTAAACTAAAAAAGTAAATCCAGATGTGTTTCATTTTCGTCAGTAATTTCAGTTTGTCTTACGATGAGTTCTTTAATCCAGAAATCGTCTTCTCCAGAGTCGGTCAATGTCGGATTTGGGTTTTGAATGTCTGATGCTAGAAGCGAAAAATTTGATTTGTATCCGCAAGCTCTCGAAATATAAATGTCGTTTTTCGTATAGCGGAATTCTAATAAATCTTCGTTGGTTACTTGAGTGTTGATGTTCGTATACGTCAAGATAAACTTATAAGTCGTTACTTCAGCATCCGTTCGCAACGGTAATTTGATGTTGTTGGTATTTTCGTAAACCAATATAAGTTCCGGATTTCCGACTTCGATAATTTCGAGTTTTAGGAATGTTTTTTCTACTGACGGATTAAGATATTCATAAAAATCAATCACCATATTTGGAGTAGTCGGAGTGCTTTCAGAACAGATATCGTCTTTTTCGCATCCCGAAAAAGCTCCGAAACCTAAAAACATCAATACTATCGGAATTATAAATCGTTTCATTTTGTTTCAATAAAGCTACAAATGTAGTAATTTTTAGCTTGTGGATGTTGGTTGAACTTTAGAGATTTGTAAGGAGAAAGCGAAAAAAAACAATCCTTATTCATCTATCATAAATCGCTATCTTTGCACTTTAATTTTTATTTTATGAAAGTCGCTGTTGTTGGTGCTACCGGAATGGTAGGCGAAATTATGCTTAAAGTATTGGCAGAACGAAATTTTCCTGTGAGTGAATTACTAGTTGTAGCCTCAGAAAAATCTGTAGGAAAGCAACTGGAATTCAAAGGAAAAACCTATACCGTTATCGGATTAGAAGAAGCCGTAAACCAAGCTCCTGATATTGCACTTTTTTCAGCTGGAGGAACTACTTCTCTGGAATGGGCTCCAAAATTTGCTGCTGTAGGGACAACTGTAATTGATAATTCGTCTGCTTGGCGAATGGATACGTCTAAAAAATTGATTGTTCCGGAAATCAATGCAAACCAACTTACGACAGAAGACAAAATCATTGCTAACCCGAATTGTTCTACCATTCAGATGGTTATGGCGTTAGCTCCACTTCATGAAAAATACAAAATCAAACGTGTTGTGGTTTCGACTTACCAATCCATTACCGGAACAGGAGTGAAGGCTGTACAGCAATTAGAAAACGAATACAAAGGCGAAAAAGGAGAGATGGCTTACAAATACCAAATTCACCGAAACGCCATTCCGCAATGTGATGTTTTTGAAGAAAACGGTTATACGAAAGAAGAAATGAAACTCGTTCGTGAAACCAAAAAAATATTAAGTGATGATTCTATAAACGTAACGGCAACTGCTGTCCGAATTCCGGTTGTAGGCGGTCATAGCGAAGCGGTAAACGTGGAATTCGAAAATGATTTTGATGTGAGCGATGTTCGCAAAATCTTACACGAAACAGAAGGTATAAAACTTCAAGACAATCTTGATACGTTTACCTATCCGATGCCGTTGTATTCGGAAGGAAAAGATGAAGTTTTTGTGGGTAGAATTCGTCGAGATGAATCACAATCTAATACGCTAAATATGTGGATTGTATCGGATAATCTTCGTAAAGGAGCAGCTACTAACACCATTCAGATAGCAGAATATTTGGTTAAAAACAATTTGGTATAAATCATCGGTTTAAAGCATTAGATTTGATACAAGAAAATAACATAAAAGAGACTATTATTCAAGGATTTGAACTTCCGTTAATGGAGCATTTCTACACCATTCAGGGTGAAGGTGCTTATTCGGGAGTAGCCGCTTATTTTATCAGAATCGGAGGTTGTGATGTAGGTTGTCATTGGTGTGATGTAAAAGAAAGTTGGGAAGCAGCCAACCATCCGACAACTTCTGTTGAAAAAATGGTAGCTAACGTAAAAGCAACTGCAGCCAAAGTAGTGGTTATCACTGGTGGAGAACCGCTTACGTGGAATATGGATGTGCTTACTAGAAGACTCAAAGAAGAAGGTTTTCGAGTGCATATCGAGACTTCTGGAGCTTATCCATTTACGGGTGTTTGGGATTGGGTGTGTCTTTCTCCGAAAAAACTTAAACTTCCGGTTGAAGAAGCTTATCAAAAAGCAGATGAACTGAAAGTCATCGTTTATAACCACAACGATTTGTTGTTTGCCGAAGAGCAAGCAGCCAAAGTCAGACAAGATTGTGTTTTATTACTTCAGGTCGAATGGAGCAAAAAAGACAAAATGAATCCTGTGGTTGTGGAATACGTAAAAAACAATCCGAAATGGAGAATTTCGGTGCAAACACATAAGTATTTGGATATTCCGTAATGAATATATGAGTGATATTTCAGATAAATTAGTCGAGGTAATTAAAGATGATAATTTTCAAGATACGATAGTAGACTTGGGGGAAACGGCTATTGATACTATACTTGAGGATGGAATATTAAGGGATATTCCTTTTTTAGGAACTATTTTTGGTCTAACAAAGGCTACGATGTCAATTCAAGATAAACTTTTTGTGAAAAAGATTTTGACATTTTTATTACAATTAAAAGATACAGATTTAGAGCAACGAAGAAAGCAAATAGAGAAAATTGATAGAGACTCAAAATACAAAATAAAAGTAGGAGAGAAATTGCTTTATATTATTGATAAATGTGAGGATAATGAGAAAGCAGTTTATTTAGGTAAACTTTTTCAATGCTACATTGAAGAAAAATTGAGTTATGAAGATTTTTTAAGAGCTTCGAAATGTATAGAATTAACCTTTTTATATGATCTTAAAAGATTCATTAAAGATAAGTGGTATCAAATCGATGATGCAGAAGATTTAGCGGGTGCAGGAATTATGTCAATTCGATATAAATCAGGTGAATATTTTGAAGGGTCTTATTCAAATGGGACCATAGAATTTGTAGTTTCCCCAATAGGAGAACTTATTCAAAATTTATTAAGTGAGGTTGATAGATAAATTTTTTTTTTGATTATTTAGCTAAACTTAAACTAAACCTCAAAATCTCCATAAACACTTCTCGGTCAATTTCGAAAGCACCTAAACTAGCCAAATGTTCGTTATAGACCTGACAATCTAAAAGCAAATAGTTTTGTTCTTTTAGATGATTGTTGAGCCAAGCAAAAGCAACTTTACTAGCATTCGGAACTTTAGAGAACATACTTTCTCCACAAAAGATTTTATTACCTAAATCTACTCCGTAAAGTCCTCCGACAAGTTTGCCTTCTTGCCATACTTCTGCTGATTTGGCAAAGCCTAATTTATGAAGTTTTGTATAAGCCTCAACAATTTCATCGTTTATCCAAGTGCCTTGTTGCCCTTCACGTTTGATGGTTTGGCAATTACGAATGACTTCCTCAAAATTCTGATTGAATGTGACTTCGAAAATTCCTCTGTTAATAATATTTCTAAGGCTTTTTGATGGTTTATATTCTTTCGGAATCACGACCATTCGTAATTCAGGACACCACCAAGTGATGGGTTCCGAGTCGTCATACCAAGGGAAAATTCCGTTTTTATAAGCCAACAAAAGTCGTTCTACAGACAAATCTCCACCAATAGCAATAATTCCGGAGCTGTGAGTGTCTTCGACAGGAGGGAAGTAAAGTTGGTTTTTGAGAAGGTACATAACAAACAATTACACAGACTTTGTAGTCTTTTCTTATTTTTTCTTCTTTAAAATGCTTTCTGCCAAGAGTTTTTTGGCTCTGAGGAGTTTTACTTTTACGTTGCTCAAAGGTTCGTTCAACTGCTCTGAAATTTCCTGATAAGAGAGTTCTTGAAAATAACGTAGTTGAATTACTTCTTGGTAGTGAGGTTTCAAACTTCTGATATGCTGCAAAAGCTCATTCAAGTTTTGCTCTTTGATAATGGTGTCTTCAACTGTAGGAGACGTATCGGGCATATTATAGGCTTGTCGGCTTTCATTTTTATCGTCAATATCCACAAAAAGAGAGGTTTTCTTTTTTCGTAACATATCGATGTGAACGTTTTTGGCAATGGCAATCAGCCAAGTGTTGAAAGCATATTCCGGATTATAGGAATTGATTTTATCAAAAGCTTTCGAGAAAGTCTCTATGGTAATATCTTCAGCATCGGTTTCGTTTTCCGTACGTTTAAGCATAAAGGCATAAACTTCGTTCCAAAAAAAATCGAGTAAAAACGTAAAGGCAACTTGGTCTTTCGCTTTTGCTTTCTCAATATTTTTTTTGATGTTCTCCGAATTTATTTCCAAGGCTTAGGTTTTGAAAACAAATTTACGAAAAACAAATTTGCCTGAATAAACATCATGATTATTTCTAAAAACGGATAAAAATAGATGGTATCTTTTTCGTTTAGCTTTGAAGCAGAAAAGCCTAAAACTAGCCAACTTATCAAATATCTGAATCCGATAATTGAAACCATATAAATCCAGTTATAACCTAGAATAAGCAACAGAATAGCTAAAATTAAAAACCAAAATTGCGAGAAATGAAATAACCCAAGTTGGAATTTATCAAACCTCTTGAAGAATGAAATGACAGCTCTACGATTTTGTTTTTGTTTGAACCAATCTTTAAAAGTAGTTTTCGCTTTAGAATAAGTGAAACTTTCTTTACTGAAACAAATAGCCGTATTTTTTGCTGTAGCAGCTTCGTTGATAAACAAATTGTCTTCACCCAATCTGATTTGAATATGATTGATGAATCCGTTGGTTTTAAAGAATTCTTCTCTTTTATAAGCCAAATTTTTTCCTGAACCCATATACGGTTTCCCGATTTTTGCCCAAGCGAAATATTGAGTTGTTGTGAGCATCACATCAAAACGAATCAACAGATTCAGTAGTGATTTTCTTACTTTCTCATAAGCTCCATAACCCAAAACAATGGTTTTAGTCGGGCTAAAACAAGCACTCATTTCCGTAATCCAATTCTCAGAAATAGGGTAGGAGTTCGAGTCTGTAAACAATAGATATTCGTTTTTGGCCGCTTTGATTCCTAAGGTCAAAGCATATTTTTTGTTGCCCCAGAAAGCTTCATTGTTGACAACATCAACAAGTTTTATATTCGGATACTGATTCGCAAAAGCTTTGAATATCTCAAGAGTATCATCGCTTGAAGCATCATTAATCAGTACAATTTCATAATTGGGATAGTTTTGTCGAGCTAGAATCGGGATAAACTTTTTTACGTTTTCCTCTTCATTTTTAGCACAAACAATAACCGAAATAGGGACTTTTTTGGGTTTGACTTGCCCGTTGTTGATAAAGGCAAATCGGGAGAAAATTCCCAAATAATACAAAATCTGAATAGCTGTTATCCCTGCAAAAACATAGAAAACAATATCTAGAATCATTGGAGTAGTAAGATTTGAGTAGTAAGATTTGAGTAGTAATTGTTAAGCTTTTTGAGTGGTTTTATTTTAAAAAAGTAAGTATTAAGACGTAAAAAACACCTTAATACTTACCGATTTTAGTTTTGATATTATCTTCTTGAAGAACGTCTTGAAGAACGGTCTGATGAACCACTTCTTGAAGATGAAGAACCTCTTGATGAGCTGCTTCCTCTTGAAGATTCTCCTCTTGACGAACTAGAACTTCTTCTTGATGATGATGATCTTTCTGATTTGTCAGATGAAAAACGACTTCCGCCAGATGATCTTCCTGAGTCTGAGAAACGTTCTCTTCTTTCTCCTCTGTCACGATCTCTACCTCTTCCGTTGTGGTCACGTCTTCCTGAGCTTCTTCCACCATCGTTTTGAGAAATTTCAACGTTGATTTTTCTTCCGTCAAGGCGGAAGCTATTCAACGTCTCCATAATAAGCTCTTGGTGTTCCGGCTCACTGTTGAAGAACGAGAATCCTTCTTTTACATCTACTTTAAAGATATCGTCCTTACCTAGGTTAAGTGTTTCTTTAAGGAAATCTTTTAGTTTCATCCAATCGAAATTATCTCTCGACCCGATATTGATGAAATAACGAACGGCACCTCCTGCATCAGAAGAAGCTTGTGCTTCTCTTTTTCCTGACTTTTCAGCTGTTAAATCTCCGTTTTTACGGTAATATGAAATAAAACGGTTAAATTCTACCGAAACCATTTTCTTGATAAGTTCTTCTTTAGAAAGATCTTCCAAAACTTCGTTTATTGATGGTAGATAAGCGTTGATTTCTTCGTCAACCGTAACGTTTTTGATTTTATTAGCTAAGTGATAAAGCTGTGTAGCACAGATTTCGATACCGGTCGGGATGGTTTTTTCCTCAAATTTCTGTTGAATGATTTTCTCAATAGCAGAAATTTTACGGTATTCACTTTTAGTGATAATAACCATTGATGTTCCAGATTTTCCGGCTCTACCTGTACGACCACTTCTGTGGTTATAGGTCTCGATTTCGTCAGGAAGTTGGTAGTTGATTACGTGAGTAATGTTATCTACGTCAATTCCACGAGCGGCTACGTCTGTAGCGATAAGCATCTGGATTTGTTTGTTACGGAATGATTTCATTACCGTATCTCTTTGCGCTTGAGATAAATCTCCGTGAAGCGCAGCAGCATTATATCCGTTTTCAATAAGTTTTTCAGCTACAGCTTGAGTATCTCTTTTCGTACGACAAAATACTACAGAGAAAATATCCGGATTGGCATCAGCCAAACGCTTTAGAGCTTCATATCTGTCTCTTGCATTTACTACATAAAATTCGTGAGAAACCGTTGAAGAACCTGAATTTTTGGTTCCTACAGTGATTTCAAGAGGTTTTCTCATAAAGTCTCTAGCAATTCTTGCTACTTCATTTGGCATTGTAGCCGAGAAAAGCCAAGTGCTTTTATCTTCTGGAGTAGTAGAAAGGATAGCAGTGATATCTTCATAGAATCCCATATTAAGCATTTCGTCTGCCTCATCAAGCACACAAAAGTCAATTTTCGTAATGTCAACATAACCACGATTGATCATATCTTGCATACGACCCGGAGTAGCTACAATAATTTGAGCTCCTCTTTTTACGTCTTTAGCTTGTTCAGTGATGCTAGCACCTCCATAAACAGCAACCACATTTACTCCTTTTTCGTATTTGGAGTATTGTTTTAACTCGTTAGTAATTTGCAAACAAAGTTCTCTGGTCGGAGAAAGAATTAAAGCTTGAGTAGCTTTGCTTTGTGCATTAATTTTTTGGATAAGCGGAAAACCAAAAGCCGCTGTTTTTCCAGTTCCCGTTTGGGCAAGAGCAACAATATCCGTATCTTTTTCTAAAAGGATTGGAATTGCTTTTTCTTGCACTTCTGAAGGTTGTGTAAAACCTAAATCCCCAATGGCCTGTAATAAGGACTCCTGTAGTCCTAATTCTTGAAATTTATTCATATAATATTTAAAAATAGGTGCAAAGGTAGTCTTTTTTAAGATACGAATTGATTTTAACCCATTAAGATTTAATATTTAAGCGTTTACAAACGGCTCTATCGGCTTTTAAAACAGTGATTTACGTTTTGTAAACCTCAATTTTGGTAGTTCCCAATAGTTAAAAACTAGTCGTATTCAACCATTCAATAAGTTGTTTCACTGCTTGTGAGCGGTGACTAACACTATTTTTTTCTTCTGAAGTAAGTTCGGCAAAAGTTTTATCATAACCTTCTGCTACAAAAATCGGGTCATAGCCAAAACCATTTGTTCCTCTTTTTTCAGAAATAATTTCACCTTTGATAATTCCTGTAAAAAGATGTTGTTCTCCGTTTAGGTTGAGAGCAATTACAGTTTTAAACTGTGCTTTTCGGTTGGTTTGGTCTTCTAATATATTAAGGAGTTTCTCGATATTATCATTGTCGTTTTTTTGTTCTCCTGCATATCGAGCGGAATATACTCCCGGAGCACCATCTAAAACTTCGACTTCGAGTCCTGAATCATCTGCAAAACAAGCTAAACCATATTTCTGAGTAACATAATTAGCTTTAAGTATTGCATTTTCTTCAATAGTATCTGCCGTTTCGGGGATATCAACTGTACAACCAATATTTTCCAAACTCTTTATAGTAAACGAATCGGGTAATAGAGCTTTTATTTCTTGGATTTTGTGCTTGTTGTTGGAAGCGAAAACGAGTGTCATAATTGGTTGAGAGTTGTATGTTACAAAGGTATAAAAATTTGTATTTCTTTTCTTACTTTTGCCCAACCAGTAATTCTTGAGGGAGTGAATCATCTAGAACTTTTCAATTTATATAAAGAGCCTTCTATAAGTGGGAGATACATCTGTCTCAAACATATTGAGCCTATCTTATTGGCTTTACAAAAAGAAGGGAAGGTTTCCGTTCTTGGTAAATCTGTTTTAGGAAAACCGATTTATGTTTATAAAAACGGAAGCGGAGCCACTAAAATAATGATGTGGTCTCAGATGCATGGGAATGAATCGACTACAACCAAAGCACTATTTGATTACTTTAATTTATTGGACTCCGAAGAAGGAAAAGAACTAAAAGAAGCATTTACTTTTTGTATTATTCCGATGCTAAATCCTGACGGAGCTGAAAAATGGACACGTAATAATGCTAATGATGTCGATTTAAACAGAGATTCTCAAAACCTTACACAGCCGGAAAGCCAAGTTTTACGACAATGTATTGAGGATTTTCAACCGGATTATTGCTACAATCTTCATGACCAACGAACGATTTTTGGAGTAGAAGGAACAAAAAATCCTGCTACGGTTTCTTTTTTAGCTCCTTCGTATGATGAAGAAAAATCAGTAAATGACACCCGAAAAGAAGCCATGCAACTCATTGTAGCGATGAATGAAGTGTTACAAGAGTATATTCCGAATCGAATAAGTCGTTTTGATGATGGATTTAATATTAATTGTATCGGAGATACGGTTCAGAATTTAGGCATTCCAACCGTACTTATAGAGGCAGGACACTACCCTGATGACTATCAAAGAGAACAGACTAGAAAATATATTTTTATTGCGCTAATTTCAGGGCTTATTTGGGTTAAGTCTAAGTATAAAAAGGATTTGCAAGTCTTAAAATACTATGAGATTTCGAACAATAAAAAAATGTTTTATGATTTTATCTGCAAAAAAGTGCGATTTAATTATGATAATAAAGAAATAATTACGAATTTTGCTCTTCAATTACACGAACGTCTTGATGAAGACAAGATTTTTTTCGAAGCCTATATAACTGAAATAGGAGATTTGGATGGGTTTTTTGGTCATTTTGAGTATGATGCTCAAGGTAACGAATACTCAGATTCTGAAGGAAAAAAACCGAAAATAGGAAAAAAAGCCAACTTTTTTTTAGGGGAAATTGAATTTAAAAACGGTTTTCCTTTGAGTTAGCAAGGTTGAAATTTCAACTTTGGCGGCTTGTAGATTTTGAAATTGAACACAAACAAACTAAATACAAACACAAAAACAAAAACTATGGCAAGATTTCGTTTAGATGATATCGATCATCAAATACTGGATATGCTGATTGAAAACACAAGAGTTCCTTTTACGGACATTGCAAAAAAATTGTTGATTTCAGCAGGTACAGTTCACGTTAGAGTGAGAAAAATGGAAGAAGCAAGAATCATTACAGGTTCTTCGCTAAATGTAGATTACGAAAAATTAGGTTATTCATTTATTGCGTATGTAGGGATTTTCCTAAATAACACATCTCAAACGAAATTCGTTTTAGAGCGTATTAATGAAATTCCGTATGTGACTGTAGCTCACGTTACAACAGGAAAATTCAATATTTTCTGTAAAATCAGAGCTAGAGATACTCAACATGCTAAAGAAGTAATCTTTATGATTGATGACATTGATGGAGTTTACAGAACTGAATCAATGATTTCTCTTGAAGAGAGCATCAATGATAAAAAACGTTTATTACATACGATTTTCAAAGAAATGTAATTCTTTCTGTTTTAGAAAGATCCGAGATAGAGTCTTTTTTGCTTCAAGCGAAAGAGACTCTTTTTGTAAGAAACCATTATTATAACACTATGAAGAAAACTATACTTTTAGCTTTGGTTACGTTGTTTGTTTCGTGTAAGAAAGAAGAGGGTAATCTTTCTCTTTCAGGAGAAATAAAAGGGCTTAGCCAAGGGAAATTATACATTCAGAAACTAGAAGATTCACTTCTTAAGCCATTGAAAATCATTAAATTTGATGGAAAATCAGATTTCAAAACCTATTTAAATATCGAAGAGCCTGAAGTTTTGTATTTGTATTTAGACAGAGGAACTTCCAACTCTCTAGACGATAAAATTTTGTTCTTTGCAGACAAAGGCAAAATGCAAATTACTTCTGATATCAATAACTTTATTTCTAAAGCTCAAATTACAGGTAATGAAAACCAAGAGCTTTGGAATCAGTATAAAGAGGTAATGCGAAAAATGAATAACAAAAATTTGGAATATATTGAACAACAATTGCAAGCTTCTAAAGAAGGTAAAACGGCAATCGCTGATAGTTTACGACGTATGCAAGAAAGTGTGTTCAGAAGAAAATATCAATATACCGTTCAGTTTTGTATGTCACATCCGGATAAAGAATTGACTCCTTATTTGGCTCTAACAGAAATTCACGATGCTAATAAAGTATATTTAGATAGTATCTATAATTCGCTTTCAGAAAAAGTAAAACTATCTAAATACGGAAAAATATTTGGAGAGTATTTAGACGAACAAAAACAATAGTTTGTTTAGCCCAAGACTTCTTTCATAGCTTTGGCTTTGAGCAAACATTCTTCATATTCCTGCTCAGGATTGCATTGAGCCGTTATAGCACTCCCAACAGAGAAAGATACATATTGGTTTTTGGAATTGTATAAAATACTTCTGATGACTACATTAAAATCGAAATCTCCGTTGGGAGTGAAATAACCAATAGAGCCACTATAAACCCCACGTTTTGTAGCTTCTTGTTTTTCGATGATTTGCATAGCCGAAATCTTTGGAGCTCCGGTCATACTGCCCATCGGGAATGATTTTTCAATAACTTCTATAACAGAGTTTTCTGTGTTTTTA
>JBEBUB010000053.1:0-11779 GCA_040393445.1 Flavobacterium beibuense | reverse complement strand
CTCGTTTTGAGGTAGTTTACCAAACAACAATGAGTGTTGACACGCCAAACTTAGACAACAACTGGATTGTTTTCAAACAAGGAGGTCAGTTCCAAATCATGACGCAAGGGTTTGATATGAAATCTGTTCAAGTATTCGATATGTTAGGTAGAACGGTCTATGCTTCTGCAGCAGAAGGCACTACTCACACAATTGCAAGAATAGATGCAAATCAAGTATTGATTGTTAAGATAACTACTGCTGATGGTGATGTATTAACCAAAAAAGTGCAGAATTAAGATATAAAATTACCTATGGTTTGCACTTAATGAAGATTTAATATTGCAGACCATAGGTTTTCTTTAAAAATATGATATATTTGTAACATTAAACCACAAGCATTATGAAAAGTAAGATTTTAAACTCACTATATGTAGCTTTATTCCTTTTAGGGACGAGTGCAATGTTTGCTCAGACACAAGTAAATGGGGTGTCTAACCCTTTGAATAATCCGAGTAGTAACCCGATTATGCCACCTCCACCTTCTCCTGCGAATCCTCCCGGAGATGATGAGGCTAGCATTGACTTCGGGTTAGTGTATCTTTTGATGGCAGGAGCAGCAACAGGAATTTATTTGCTTTCGAAGAAATACAAAAAACAAGAAGCTTAAACTTCAATATATAATAACTAAAAACAAGGAGCTAATAGCTCCTTGTTTTGTTTGTAGAGATTAAGAGATTCTATTTTAAGCAAATGTTTTTAGCTGTTTTTATTTCATTATTTTTGTAGAAACTAGAAATTTATGATACCTAATTTTTTCAGAAATATAGACAATGCCCCGCTGATTGTTTTCAGAATATTTTTTGGGTTTCTCATCGCTGTCGAATCCTTTGGGTCGATTGCTACAGGCTGGGTACGAAGTGTGTACGTAGAACCTGAACTTCATTTTCAACATATAGGTTTTGAGTGGCTAAAGCCTCTTGATGGCAACGGAATGTATTACTACTATGCTGTGATGGGAATTTTCGGGCTTTTGGTAATGTTGGGTTATAAATACAGGTGGAGTCTACTGGCTTTTACTCTAATGTGGACAGGTGTCTATCTGATGCAAAAAGAGGCTTATAACAATCATTATTATTTGTTGATATTGGTTTGTTTGATCATGCTGTTTTTACCTGCTCACCGTTACTTTTCTATTGATGCCAAACAAAATCCGGAAATAAAATCCCTCTCGATGCCTGTGTGGTGTAGTTGGGTGATGATTGCTCAAATGGCTATTGTTTATTTTTTTGCTACAGTTGCTAAATTTTACCCTGATTGGTTAGACGGAACTTTCACGAAAAACTTATTTTCTGATAAATCACATTATCCTGTGGTAGGAGAGCTTTTTAGCAAACATTGGTTTCATGTTTTTATTGCTTATATGGGAATTGCTTTTGATGGTCTGGTAATCCCGTTGTTGCTCTGGAAACGAACACGAAACTTAGCTCTTATCGCCTCACTTATTTTCCATTTGTTTAATTCGATTGTGTTGCAAATCGGAATCTTCCCGTATTTTGCTCTTAGTTTTGCGGTGTTTTTTTATGAGCCTGAAACCATCCGAAAAATCTTTTTACGAAACAAACCTATTTATATCCCTGAAGGGAATTCGTATGAAAACCGAACATTTCTCCGATATTTTTTCATTCCGTTTTTTGTTATTCAAATCATTCTCCCTATCAGACATCACTTTATAAAAGGAGACGTGTTTTGGAGCGAAGAAGGTCATAAAATGAGTTGGAGGATGATGCTTCGTTCCAGAACCGGAATCACTTCATTTATTGTTGTAGATAAAAATACGGGTGAAAGGTCTTATTACAAAACCTATAAAAAATTAAAAAATAAACAAATACGCCTAGTTGGTTCTCAGCCTGATGCGATTTGGCAAATGGCTCAGTATATTAAACAAGAATATGCCGATCAAGGAAAAGACGTCGCTGTGTATGTAGAATCTAAAGTGTCGATAAACAGACATCCTTATAAAAAGTTTATAGACGAAACCGTTGATTTAGCATCAGTGGAATGGGATTTTTTCAAACATTCAGATTGGATCATCCTTTATGACGACTACAGAAAATAGGTGATTTAACTTTTGTATTTTTTTGTACTTAATAATATTTCCATACCTTTGAGTAACGTTAATTTTCGGGATATGAAACAATCAGTATATTTGTGCTTAATGGGGTTATTGCTATCTATCGGTTGTGCTGAAAAAGAAGAAACCCCGAAAGTAACTTATGAAGAGCCTAAGTTTGAAATAAGAACTCCGGAAGTAAAAATCGATTCCTCACAGATAAAAGTATCAGACTTGCCTGTCTATATGGAAGGAACAAAATATCTGATTCATGCTATCGGAGATGTTCGATTATATGGTAAAAGCACTTCAAAATACGGTTCGACTAAAACCAATTCAGTAAGTTATTCGCTCTCAAATTATAACCGTTTTGAGCTCACGGGCTATCTGAACAACCTAAAATTTCAACATATTGATTCTGTAAAAACAACAACCCTTACAGACAAAATGGTTGAGATACATACGGTTACTTATCTTGATGAAATTTCGAAAAAAATTAACCGAGGTATTTTAGTTTATACCTTAGTAGATAACGATACGAATAAAGACGGAAAGCTAGATTCTAACGATATTAAAACCCTGTATGTTAGTGAGATAAACGGAAGTGGATTCACGAAACTTTCCGGTGATCTCGAAGAATTGATAGATTGGAATACGATAGAAGTTCAAAACAGACTTTATTTTAGAACGATTGAAGACATCAACAAAAACGGAAATTTCGATAAAAACGACTTAGTTCATTATTATTATCTTGATTTAAAGAGCCCGCAATGGGAAGTTGTGAAATATAATCCTTTTGAATAAAACAATATGAGCACAACGACCCAACAAAAACCTTTTCCGTATAAAATTCTTTTAGGTTTTAACCTTTTCTTTTTGTTGGTTTGGGTCAATGCAAAATTCTTTGGATACGATTATATTTTGACCGGAGCTTTATTTGAACTTTTGTGGTTGCCTTCATTATTGATGTTGTTTGTTTCTACTGCCATTTCTCTGATTTACTGGATAAAGCAAAAGTTTGCTCTAAATTCAGTTTATTTTTACTTAGTTATTTTTTCTGCCGTTTTGTTAGGCCTGCTTTTCGGGTTGAGTTAAATTATTTTAGGGTTTTCTTAGGAGGTTTTAGGGGTAAAAACTTTACTTTTGCTTATCATTTTTAACTTTTATAAATGGGCAAAAACCTAGTTATTATTCCCACTTACAACGAAATTGAAAATATCGAAGATATTATCAGGGCTGTTTTTGCTTTGCAGTCATCTTTTGATGTGCTGATTGTTGATGATAATTCTCCTGACGGAACTCCTTGGAGAGTGCAAGCATTACAAGAAGAATTTCCGGATAGACTTTTCCTAGAAGTTCGTAATCAAAAATCAGGTCTTGGAAAGGCTTATGTTCATGGATTCAAATGGGCATTAGAACATCAGTATGATTACATTTTTGAAATGGATGCTGATTTTTCTCACAATCCGAATGATTTAGAAAAACTATATGCTGCCTGTCAGGAATCCAATACAGATATGACGATTGGTTCACGATATGCTTCTGGAGTAAATGTGGTGAATTGGCCACTTTTCAGAGTGTTGTTGTCTTATTTTGCTTCGGTGTATGTGAAGTTTATTACAGGAATGAAAATTCATGACACCACAGCAGGCTTTGTATGCTATAAACGAAAAGTGTTAGAAAGTATCAATCTCGATAAAATAAAGTTCGTAGGTTATGCGTTTCAGATCGAAATGAAATATAGAGCTTTTGCTAAGGGTTTCCGCTTGGTTGAAGTTCCGATTATCTTCACAGACCGAACCAAAGGCGAATCAAAAATGAGTAATGCGATTATAAAAGAAGCCGTTTTTGGTGTAATTGCTCTACGGATAAAGAAAATGTTTGGAAAACTATAATATAACTATGGCCACCACCTTAATAAAAAATGCCAAAATCGTAAACGAAAATAAAATTTTTGAAGGCGATGTTCTTATCGAAAATGAGTTTATTGTAGAAATTGCAGAACAGATAAGCGTTAAGTCGTCTAGTTGGAAAATTGTAGATGCAGAAGGGAATTATCTTATTCCCGGAATGATTGATGATCAAGTGCATTTCCGTGAGCCTGGACTCACTCACAAAGCTGATATGGCCTCAGAGAGTAGAGCTGCTGTAGCAGGAGGAATTACTTCGTTTATTGAACAACCCAACACAGTTCCGAATGCAGTTACTCAAGAACTTTTAGAAGAAAAATATCAGATTGCTTCTCAAAAATCGTATGCTAATTATTCGTTTATGATGGGGGCAACCAATGATAATTTGGAAGAAGTTCTGAAAACAAATCCTAGAAATGTAGCAGGAATCAAAATGTTTTTGGGTTCTTCGACAGGAAATATGCTAGTAGATAATCCTGAAATTATCGAAAACATTTTCTCGAAAACCAAGATGTTAATTGCGGTGCATTGCGAAGATGAAACGACAATAAAAAACAATTTAGCTAGTTATAAAGAACAGTTCGGAGAGGATATTCCGGTGGAGTATCACCCGAAAATCAGAAGCGCTGAGGCTTGTTATATTTCGTCTTCTCAGGCGATTGAATTGGCAAAAAAAACAGGAGCAAGACTACATGTTTTTCATGTTTCGACAGCTAAAGAAACAGAGCTTTTCACTAACAAAATCCCACTTGAAGAAAAACAAATAACAGCAGAAGTATGCGTACATCACTTGTGGTTTACCGATGCGGATTATGCTAAAAAAGGAAATCTTATTAAATGGAATCCTGCTGTGAAAACTCAGGAAGACAAAGACGAACTTTGGAAAGCACTTCTTGACGGAAGAATCGATGTGATTGCGACAGACCATGCTCCGCATACCTTAGAAGAAAAATCAAAAAAATATCTAGAGGCTCCATCAGGAGGGCCATTGGTGCAACATGCTTTGGTAGCACTTTTTGAAGCTCACTTACAAGGAAAAATTTCCATAGAAAAGATAGTTGAAAAAACTTCTCATAATCCGGCTAAGATTTTCAAAATCGAAAAAAGAGGATTTATCAAAGAAGGTTATTATGCTGATTTGACTATCGTAAACACCCATCAACCATGGAATGTGAAAAAAGAGAACATTCTGTATAAATGTGGTTGGTCTCCGTTTGAAGGAACAAATTTTAAATCAAAAATTACTCATACTTTTGTAAACGGACAACTTGTTTACCAAAAAGGAAAAGTAAAAGACATAACTGCAGGACAACGTTTGTTGTTTGAAAGAGAATAAATTATGAAGCACATCACACAAAAAGAATGGAATGAGTTGCTGCAAGAAGATAGTAATGCAGTGATTTTGGATGTTCGTACTGCTGAAGAACAAGCATTAGGAATTATAGAAAATGCTATTTGTTTGGATATTTTCAAAACTGACGAATTTCTTTCGGAGCTTGAAAAAATGGATAAAACTAAAAATTATTATGTCTATTGCAAAAGCGGGGGCCGAAGTGCCAATGCTTGTGTGGTATTAGAACAAATGGGAGCCCAAACGACTTATAATCTTCTAGGAGGTGTTTCGCTTTGGGAAGGAGAGTTGGTGTAATCACTAAGTAACTATAAATTAAAAAGCCTTGTCTAATCAAAGACAAGGCTTTTTTACATAAAAGGGTTGGTTTGTTATTTTTTGATAAATCGGTTAGATAGATATTTCCCTTCTTGATTTCTCAATAGTAAGATATAAGTACCTTGAGCCAATTCATTCACTGAAATCGATTGATTAGTCACTTGAGTTTCCATCACCAATTTTCCGCTGATATCATAAATAGAAGCTTGTGTGAAGGTCATATTTGAGTCAATTTGTAAGAAACTATCTGTCGGATTCGGATACAATCTGAAAGTCGTTTGCACTTCAACCGGATTGTTGCTTAATGAAGCTCCTTCTTGTACGTGAAAAGTTTGGTTAATATCAGGATTGTTGATGTAATCAATCACTCCTGAAGGCCATTTTACGACAACTTGCTCAATTTCTGTTGCTTCTCCAATTCCGAAGTGAACGTTAAGCGAACTCATGTTTCTGAATCCGTCTCCGCTTCTCACTTCTCTGATTTGCATTCCCCAAGCTCCATGAATTTCTACTCTAGCTCCAATTCCGTTTCGGTTGCTTTGAATACCTTCAAAAGAGAATTTTATCCAGTTATTATTGTTTCCGTTATTGAAATATACAGTTCCACCACTTTGAACATCAAGGAAACCATCATTGTTTAAATCTCCAACTGCTCCATCAGGTACACCTGCATTTATAGGGCTAAAAGTAAGGTCTCCGTTTCCTAAGAAAATCACCTGACTTGAGGTTAAAATATCTAAATAACCATCATTGTTGAAATCATGAGTTACATATTCATAACCTTGTCCGTTGAAGGTTTCAAATCCTGAACCTGTTGTTACATCCGTAAAAGTTCCGTCTCCGTTATTTCTTTTTAGTATGTGACCACCATTAGCAAATGAGCTGGCACCAATCATAATATCCATATCTCCATCATTGTCGAAATCTCCAATAGCAGAAGACCAAGTTTGAATTGGGTCATCCATAGCTAAATCCGGAGCTATATTAGTGAAAGTTCCGTCACCATTATTTCTATGTAATTCGTTGATGTTGGCACCTGAATTTCCTCCTCTACATTTAGATATGAATAGGTCTAGGTCTCCGTCATTGTCGAAGTCAAACCAAAGAGAACCATAATTTCCTCCTGAAGGGAAATCACCCATACCGCCTTGATAAAAAGTCAAATTTGTTTCTCCGTCATTCATGTAATATACGTTAGGCTCCACATCATGACAGATAAAAGCATCTAGGTGTCCGTCATTGTTGATGTCAACAAAGTTTGTTCTTTGAGAAAAGATGAATGAAGTAGAGTTAATTTGTGAATAGGCTGTTCCGTCTTGATTAGCAAGCTTGAAAGTTACTCCAGAACCGCCTCCGTAAAGTAAATCATTAAAACCGTTTCCGTCTAAATCTCCGGCTGCAATACTCCAAGAAGGCATATAATTTGTCGATTCAGTCTCAATAGTTACAGTATTAAAACCTCCTTCTTGTTGTTGCATAATATAGATGTTTCCGTTGCTAACACCTACGATATCATCAAGGTAATCACCATTCATATCCACCACACAATTTTTGTAATTACCAGGTATATTTAAGGAGTAATTCGGAGTAAAACTGATAGGCGGAACTTCATAAGGCTGTGCACTCACCTGAAAAGTAAAGCCTGAAGAACTCCATCTGTTGTCAAATGCAACATAATAACTTTGTCCTTGAAAAGCAGCAAAAGTTACAGTAGAGAGATAGTTGTCTGAAGTGTCATCATTTCCTGCTGCACAAGTTAGATTCCCACAAGTTCCGGAATAAATATGTATTCGGGTATCTTTTCCTTCATTTATAGCTAGATTTGTATTAATAGTTACTAACAAATCCTGAGCAGCAGTATATTTATACCATTCCCCGGCAGTGGCTCCTTCTCCATTTGGAGCACAAATAGGGGACGGAATCTGACTTCCGTTTACGGCATCTACAACATATTCACCTACTGTTATGGTAAGAGCAGTAGCACAAGTATCTTGAGCTTTTGCCTGATAGCAAGCAAAACTGATACATAGTAGCAAAAATAAATTTTTCATATAGTTAGTTTTATTGGTTATTCACAAGTGTTTTCTAAAGAGTTAATCCAATCTTCTATCATATCAACAGCTTCTTCATGAACGAGTGTCCTACCTAAAAGAGGCATTCTTAAAGACTCTTCGTTAGTAGTTAGTCTATAATACATAGCTGATCGTTGATGATTTCTTGGAGCTACAATATATCTTATAGTGCTATTGATATACTCATCAGGGGTCACACAAACTCCTAGGTTGGTTGAACTTTCGGTTTCGTTAAAAGCCAAACGGATAGGCCTGTAATCACAATGACTTCCTTCAGCATGACAGTGAGCACAGTTGATATCTACGTATGAACGCACTCGAAGTTCTAGTGGTTTAGACGTGTCTTTCCAATCTGCCAAAGTTTGTATGTCTTGAGGTAAACTGCTTCCTTCCAGATAACCAAATTCTACCCATTTCATCAATTGGTTTTGACTACCGTCTGAATAGGTATAAAGCGAATTTAGATGTTGAGGTTTGGTGCCAATCGGAACGGCTTTTTCATCCTTTTTATGACAAGTATGGCATTCTGTCTCAGAAGGAATACGATAATTAGTTGCTTTGGTTTCTCCGTTTTGATTCCAAGAAAGATCCACATAACGACCTTCTAAGTCTAGATAAGCTTCGGTTTGTTCGTCATTCCATATATAATTTGCAAAAATCCATCCGTCTTCTTTTTTAATCATCAGTCGGGTTTCGATGATTTTAGTTGTATTTTCAGGAAGTACGTTATCGTAATAAAAAGTCTTAATCAGAGCTGCTCCAGCAGGGAAATTGAAAATTTCTCCGTCTGAAGTATAGGTTGCTTTTGAGTTTTTTGGCATCCAAACAAAACGTTTTTTCAAAGCATAATCTGTGAATAAAGAACTAACAGGCTCAAACGGAATAACTCCATAAACGGGTTTTTGCTCTTTTAATTCATCTTCAAAAAAGACGTAATCAGACAAATTTTGGTAAGGAACTTGAGTCAAATCTAAAACAACAGGAGATTCAAGTTCCGGTTCAATCGGAATGTAAGGGGTGTTGTCGTCTTCAGAGCATGCGAGTACGACTATTGTTGTGATAATAAGGCAAATAAAAGCAATGTGTTTGAATTTCATAACCAAAAAATAAGTTACAAATATATACAAACATTTTACTTTTTGTTTTTTTTAACGTACTTTTTTTACTTATCAGAAATATAATTCTTATAGTATGCGGTTTTCGGAAGAATTACTAGTATTAATGAGAATAATCTAGATTAAATGGATTCCGAAAGGAACAATTTTGCTAGACTTTCGCTGTCAATTCCACAGATTTTTTGAAGTTCTTCTACAGCTCCGTGTTCAATAAATTGATCCGGAACTCCAAGAGTTTTTACAGGAATCGTATAGTTGTGTTCCGCTGCAAATTCCAAAATAGCAGAGCCAAAACCACCTTTTATGGTTCCGTTTTCGAGAGTAATAATTTTCTGGAAATTTTTGAAGATGTGATGAAGTGTTTCTTCATCCAAAGGTTTTACAAAACCAAAGTGATAATGAGCAATAGCTTCACTTTCGTGAATGCAGCGCAGAGCCGAAGTAACATTGTTGCCAATAAATCCGGTAGAGAGCACAGCAATTTTGTTTCCCTCTTTCAAGAGTTTGGCTTTCCCGATTTCGATAGGAGAAAATTCTTTTTCCCAATCCGTTTGAATACCTCTTCCTCTTGGGTAGCGGATGGCAATCGGATGGTCAATTCCAAGTTGTACGGTATAAAGAATATTTCGCAATTCGCTTTCATCAAGTGGAGCAAAAATCATCATATTCGGAATGCATCTCAGATAAGCCAAGTCAAACACTCCGTGATGTGTAGCGCCATCTTCGCCAACCAAACCGGCTCTGTCTAAACAGAAAATCACAGGTAGGTTCTGCAGAGCTACATCGTGAATGATTTGGTCGTAGGCTCTTTGTAAAAAAGTAGAATAAATATTGCAAAAAACGGTCATTCCTTGCGTTGCCATCCCGGCTGATAGGGTTACGGCATGTTGTTCGGCAATCCCGACATCAAAGGCTCTTTCCGGAATTTCGTCCATCATGAATTTTAGAGAACTTCCCGTTGGCATAGCAGGAGTAATTCCAATGATTTTTTCGTTTTTTCGAGCTAATTCCAATAAAGTTAATCCGAAAACATCTTGAAATTTTGGAGGTAAACCATCGTTGTTTTTAGGAATAATTTCTCCGGTTGTCTTGTCGAATTTTCCCGGAGCATGATATACCACTTGGTTTTCTTCTGCTTGTTGAAGACCTTTACCTTTGGTAGTGATAATATGTAATAATTTTACACCTTGAACTTTTTTGAGTCGCTCCAATTCCGAAACCAAAAGAGGCAAATCGTGACCATCAATTGGCCCTGAATAATCAATATTCAGTGAAGTGAAAATATTGTTCTGATTGTGTTCAGGATGTTGTTTTATTGTAGTCAAATAATTTTTCAGAGCTCCTACGCTTGGGTCAATCCCAATCGCATTATCGTTGAGAATGATAATCAAGTTAGCATCCGTAACTCCAGCATGATTCAAACCTTCAAACGCCATTCCTGAAGCCATCGAAGCATCTCCCACCACAGCAATATGATTTTTGTGTAGCTCACCTTTGAGTTTCGATGCAATTGCCATTCCTAAAGCAGCCGAAATCGCTGTAGAAGAATGCCCTGTCCCGAAAGTATCATATACACTCTCCGAGATTTTCGGAAAGCCTGAAATTCCATTTTTTTGTCTGTTCGTGTGGAAAATATCTTTTCTCTCCGTAAGGATTTTGTGTCCGTAGGCTTGATGCCCGACATCCCAAATCAAAAGGTCATTAGGCGTATCAAAAACGTAGTGTAAAGCAATCGTAAGTTCGACCACTCCCAAACTAGCTCCCAAGTGGCCTTCTTTTACAGAAACCACATCAATGATGAACTCTCTAAGCTCCTGAGCTAATGTCGGAAGCTGAGAGATTTCGAGCTTTTTAAGGTCTTTTGGGTTGTTGATACGTTCTAAATAAGATATTTCCATTTTCATAAAAAATGAAGCGCAAAGTTACAATAAAATACCAAGGTTAACCTCGGAACGACACGACTAAATCATAAAATCAATCAATTACATAAAAAATATTATGCACGCATAGTTGTTGTTTCGTTAAAAATCACTAATTTCGTAACCGAATAAGAATCTATTATTTAACTTAACGATATAAAAATGAAGATATTAGTATGTATCAGCCACGTTCCTGACACGACTTCAAAAATCAATTTTGTGAACGGCGATGCTGAATTTGACAAAAACGGAGTGCAATTCGTTATCAATCCGAATGATGAATTCGGACTTACAAGAGCCGTTTGGTTTCAAGAAAAACAAGGAGCTAAAGTAACTGTGGTTAACGTTGGTGAAGCAGATACTGAAGCTACTTTAAGAAAAGCTTTGGCTATTGGAGCAGACGATGCTATCCGTGTAAACGCAAAACCAACAGATGCATTCTTCGTTGCAAAACAAATTGCTGAAGTAGTGAAAAACGGAGGTTACGATTTAGTAATTGCTGGAAAAGAATCGCTTGATGATAATGGAGGAATGGTTCCGGGAATGGTAGCAGGACTTTTGGGGATGAATTTCGTAAAATCTGTAATCGGGATTGAAGTAGATGGTAATTCTGCTAAAATCGTTCGTGAGATTGACGGAGGAAAAGAAACACTTTCAGCTTCTTTACCACTTGTGATTGCAGGACAAAAAGGAATTGTTGAAGAGAAAGACCTTAGAATCCCGAACATGAGAGGAATTATGCAAGCAAGAACAAAACCTCTTTCTGTGGTAGAGCCTGTAGCGGTTACTTCTACAACAAAAACAGTTAAGTTTGAAAAACCAGCTCCTAAATCAGCAGTGAAATTGGTTAGTCCTGATAACTTGGACGAACTAGTTAATTTGTTGCATAATGAGGCTAAGGTAATTTAGTTTCAGGTTTTCTAAAAAATAATAAAATCCTAAATTCTAAAAATATGTCAATTCTTATATATGCTGAATCAGCAGAAGGAAAATTAAAAAAAG
>JBEBUB010000052.1:0-11795 GCA_040393445.1 Flavobacterium beibuense | reverse complement strand
CCTACCGATACTATCATCGACAAAAAAGACAGAGCAAAATTTGAGCTTATTAAAAAATACGGACTCACTCAGTTCGATTCCGGACGATATGTGATTCCGCAACTCAAAGTACTTATCAATAACAAACCTTTCTTGACCGATTCACTGTTTATTGAAGTAACCAATATTCAGGTTGATACGTTAAAACAACCACTATACGATATTAAAGATGTCATTGCAGATAACCAAGCATCTTCTATGAAATGGTGGATGTGGGTATTGATTGGTTTGGCTCTTATCGGAGGTGGAATTTGGACTTTATTACAATGGAAGAAAAACAAAAAATCGAATCCAAAAGAGTCTGAAGTGGTCTATACTCCTATCGAAAAAGCGACTATCGGGCTTAAAAAACTCGAAGAAAAACAACTTATCGAGAAAGGAGCAATTAAAGATTATTATTCGGAACTCACCGATATCGCCAGAACTTATCTCGAAGAGGCCGTTAAAATTCCGGCCATGGAAAACACCACAGCCGAACTTGTTGAGAATCTAAAGCGAACCGCTTTGAAGCGAAAACTAGCTTTTTCTGATGAGATGATTTCTTCACTCGAAAAAGTGCTCAAACAGGCAGATTTGGTGAAATTCGCTAAATCAAAACCTCTGGATTTTGAGATTGTTGAAGATCGAAATTCAGTAGAGAAAACCCTTAGAACCATGCACGGAATCATTCCTCTGAAAACTCCTGAAGAAGAGGAAGCAGAGCGAAATGAAGAACTTCGTTTGGCGTTAGAGAGAAAACGAAGAAAGAAAAAAATGATTTCGAATATTTCGTTTGCAGCCGGAATCGTGATAGTGGTCGGTTTGGCCTATTGGGTAGCTACAAGCGGAATTTCAACGATAAAAAACAAATTTTTCGGAAGCCCGACCACAGAGTTTTTAACTTCAGATTGGATAACTTCTGAATACGGAAACCCACCTGTAAAGATTGAAACACCAAAGGTTCTGAAACGTATGCAATCTTCTGATTTGATTCCTCAGGAGATGAAACCGTTGTTCAAAGAAGTGACCATGTTTGGTGAAGGTGCTATGCTTGGTGATTATTACATCATGGTTTCTACGATGAAATTTCAAGAACAGGCTCAGCAACAAACATCTCAGATAGATTTGAACTTGGTTTTAGATGGAAATTATGCGATGTGGGAAAAGCAAGGAGCCAAAAACATCTTGATGCAAAAAGAGCAGTATCAAACTCAAGGAGGTATTGAAGGAATGAAAGCCTACGGAACCTTATATTTTCTGGATCCGATAACGAAAAACAGCACTAAGGTGTATTATGAAATGCTCGTTTTCAAACAAGCAAAAGGAATTCAGCAAATCATAGCGATTATCAAAGAATCTGATCCGAATAAAAAGGAAATCATAGACCGAATCATTAATTCTGTAGAATTAGGACAAGCGAGGTAAGAGTATGGAAAACATAACATTTTTAAATCCTGAATTCTTTTGGCTTTTTGCCTTGTTTCCTGTGTTGATTGTGTGGTACATTCTCACCCGAAAAAAACACACAGCAACACTCAAAATGAGTTCCCTTAAAGGGTTTGAAGCCACAGAATCTTGGTTAGGAAAGCTAAAACCACTTTTATTTGTATTGCGTTTAGCGGCTTTAACTCTGATTATTGTTGGGCTAGCACGACCTCAAACCGTAGATATATCGAGCAAAACCAAAAGTTCTTTCGGGATTGATATTGTGATTGCAGTCGATGTATCCGGAAGTATGTTAGGTAAAGATTTAAAACCCAACCGTCTGGAAGCTCTAAAAAGAGTAGCTTCGGAGTTTGTCAAAGAACGACCAACAGACCGTATCGGACTTGTAGTGTATGCAGCGGAGAGTTATACGAAAACTCCGGTTACCAGTGATAAAAATATCATTCTGAATGCAATCAGAGATATAAAGTACGATAATGTTCTACAAGACGGAACCGCAATCGGGATGGGATTAGCAACAGCCGTAAACCGACTCAAAGAAAGTAAAGCCAAAAGCAAAGTCATTATTTTGATGACTGATGGTGAAAACAATGCAGGTTTCTTAGAGCCTCGTACGGCTGCTGAAATTGCTAAAGAATACGGAATTAAAGTTTACACTATCGGGATCGGAACCAACGGAATGGCAGAAATGCCTTATGCGTATGCACCAAACGGAGGTTTTATTTACCGAATGATGGAAGTGAGAATCGACGAAAAGTTGATGAGAGATATTGCAAGTACTACCGGAGGAAAGTACTTCCGAGCAACGAGCAACTCAAAACTCACCGAAATCTATGACGAAATCAACAAACTCGAAAAAACAGATGTAGAGGAGTTGAAGTTCTATAATTATGATGAAAAATACAGAAATTTTATACTTTTAGCCGGTATTTTGCTATTGTTGGAATTTCTACTGAGAAAGACATTGTTTAGAGGTTTTGTATAGAGAATTAAGTACAACTTGAAACTTTAAGACCTGAAGCAAAATTTAAAAATGAACATAGAAGAAATTAAATATTTGAATCTACTTTTTATCCTACCTATTTTGGTAGTGATATTTCTTGTCTATCAATTATGGAAGATAAGAAAGCAAAAGAAGTTTGCTCAAGGTAGATTACTCAATCAATTGAGTCCTGAAAAATCGACTTTCAAACCGATTTTGAAGCTTGCAGTATTGTTATTGGCATTGGTGGCTTTGATTTTAGCTTTGGCGAATCCGAGAATTGGAACCAAAGTAGAAACTATCAAAAGGGAAGGAATCGATATTGTTTTTGCAGTTGACGTTTCAAAAAGTATGTTGGCTGAAGATGTAGCGCCTAACAGACTCGAAAAATCAAAACAAATTGTTTCTCAAATCATCAATACACTTGGATCAGACAGAGTCGGAATCGTTGCTTATGCAGGAACAGCTTTCCCGACATTGCCTATCACCACAGATTACAGCGCTGCCAAAATGTTTTTGCAGCAAATGAATACCGATATGCTTTCATCAAAAGGAACGGCTATTAGCGAAGCGATTTATATGGCTGCTAACTTCTTTGATGAGGCAGAAACCAACAAACTTTTGGTGCTGATTTCAGACGGAGAAGACCATGAAATGGGAATTGCGGAAGCTTTACAACAAGCTAAAGACAAGAAAATAAAAATTCTTACTATTGGTGTAGGAACCGAACAAGGAGGAACAATTCCGGTGAAAATCGGAGGGCAAACACAGGCTTATTTGAGAGACTTGAATAACGAAGTGGTTGTGACTCGAATGAATGACAAAGTGCTTAAAGAAATTGCAGCAGAGACTAAAGGAAAATATGTTTTAGGAAACAATTCCAAACAAGCCACAGATACTTTTAAGTCGTTGTTGGATACTATCGAAAAAACTCAGTTTGAAGCTCAAGAAGTAGCTGAATACGATTCGAAATTCCAATGGTTTTTGGGTGTGGCCTTTTTCTTATTGGTTTTAGATGTATTCTTTTTCGAAAGAAAAACGGCATGGATCAGAAAACTCAATTTATTTAACGAAAAGAAATAAGGATATGTGCAGTAGAAACTTTCTTATCATATTGTTTATGTTGTTTTCGTTGAACGCATTCAGCCAGAAAAAAACAACATATCTAAAAGACGGAAACAAAGATTTCTCTAAAAAGAACTATGTAGATGCGGAGGCAAATTTCCGTTCAGAGCATTCCAAAGCAGAAGATAAAACTGTTGCGGCTTATAACCTTGGTAATTCGATTTACAGACAAAACTCTTTCGAGGAATCGAAATATGCTTATCAAAAAGCATTAGAAAAAGCTACAAGCAAAGCCGAAAAACATAAAATCTATCACAACCTCGGCAATGTGTTGATGAAAGAAAAAAACTATCAAGGAGCCGTTGAGGCCTACAAAAATGCCTTGAGAAACAATCCGTATGATGAAGAGTCAAGGTATAATTTTGTGGTAGCTAAAGATATGCTGGATAAAAATCCGCCTCCTCCTGATGAAAATCAAAATCAAGACAACCAAGAAAATCAGGATAAAGAGCAAGACGATCAAAACAAACAAGATCAGAAAAACGATAATCAAGACCAAAAAGACAACCAAGAGAATCAGGATAAAGGAGATAATCAGGAGAATAAAGACAACCAAGACAAAGGCGATAACCAAGACAAAAAAAATCAACAAGGTCAAGGTAATCAAGACCAAAAACCTCAAGGTGGTCAAAGCGGAATGTCTAAACAACGATTAGAAAACTTGCTTGATGCTGTAGAAAATCAAGAAAAAGGTATTCAGAAAAAAGTCCAACTCAATCAAGAACAAAAAGAGAAAAAAGGACAAGTACAGCAAAGAGAGAAAAATTGGTAAGCAAATGCTAGATTTGAAATTCCAAAACCTGAAACAAAACAAGCAATGAAAAGAATAACAGCTATATTATTTTTTCTGTTTTCGCAAATAATTTTTGCTCAGGTAGAATTTACTGCCAAGTTGAGTCGTGCTAAAATTGGTGTAAACGAAAACGTTCGAATCGATTTCATGATGAATGTTGATGGTGACCACCTCGAGTTACCTGATTTTGAAGGATTCCGAGTGGTGTCAGGGCCTTTTCAACAAATTAGTCAAACCGTTGTCAACGGAAAAGTATCATGGAGTAAGAGTTTCGGCTACACTATTCAACCTACAAAACAAGGAGTACTCACTATTGGGAGTGCTACAATGACTTATAGAGGTCAAAAATATCAAACAGACCCTGTTAAACTCACGGTTACAGCTCCGGTAGAACGACCAAATGACCCTTCTGAACCGCTTTTAAATGTTGAAGAAAGTGTCCATTTGGTAGCTCAAGTATCTAAGCGAAATCCGTATTTGAACGAACCGGTTTCGGTTGTGTATAAGTTATATTTCAAAAGTGATTTAGCCATTCGTAATTTCAACATGACGGCCAGTCCGGAATATAATGATTTCTGGTCTCACAATATCGAAGTAAAGCAATTTGAAACCGAAGTTGAGAACTTTAAAGGCGAAAAATATTCGAGTGTAATTGTCAAAAAAGTACTCTTATATCCTCAGAAATCTGGGAAATTAACTATCGAACCTCTGGATTTAGAAGTAGCCTTACAAGTGCCTACAAACCGTAGAAATATGTTTGGGAGGGTTTATCACAACACTAGCACGAAACTATCAACCGGAGTACAAAATGTTGACGTTAAACCATTGCCCGAAGCAGGAAAACCAGCTGATTTCTCAGGTGCTGTAGGAGCATTTGATTTGATAGTAACTACAGACAAAACAGCTATCAGACAAGGAGAAACCATCGAGATGGATGTAACCGTTTCCGGAAAAGGAAACTTGGAGTTGTTTTCATTGCCAAAACCTGTTTTTCCGAGTAGTCTAGAAGTATATGACCCAATTCCGAAAAAGCAGATAACCGTTGGTCTTTCCGGAATGAACGGAAAAGTATCCGAAAAATATACGATTATTCCGCAATTTCAAGGAAAATACATCATTAAACCGATTCATTTCTCTTATTTTGATTTAGAGACAAGAACCTATAAAACGTTGACTTCTAAAGAAATCATGATTGATATGATTGATGGTCCTGTCGGGAATCAATCAGCTCAGGATGATACTATTGCCAAAAATGAAGCAACACCGCAAAGTCATTTTAAATTTATTGAGCTAAAAACCAATTTGCATCCTGTCGTTAAACAAGATTTCTTGTTCTCAACCCGATTTTTTGTATGGTTGCTGTTGCCTTTACTTTTGATACCTGTTTTGATTTTTGCGAAAAACAAAAAAGAGGAAAGAGATAGTGATGTAGAAGGAAACAAGGTTCGTTCGACAAATAAATTAGCCAAAAAATATCTTTCTGAAGCACGCAAAAACCAACACGATAAAGAGAAATTCTATAATTCTTTGGAAAAAGCATTGCATAATTTCTTGAAGGCCAAACTCAAAATCGAAACTTCAGAAATGAGTAAAGACAAGATTTCTGAGATTTTGTTACAGAGAAAAGCTAACGCACAAGCTACACAAGATTTCATTTCATTATTAGAAAATTGCGAATTAGCCCGTTATGCTCCTAGCTCATCTGTGGCAATTCAACAAGATTACGAAAAGGCGGTTAAAACAATTAATACGTTGTTCTAATCAAGGAGGTTAGATAAATTTTTATATTTTTACGTCTGACTTATAATATTTTAACCTCAAAAACTTAGAATTATGAAAAAGGCACTTTTACTTTTCGTATTAATAATATCGTTTCAGCTTTCAGCACAACAAGACGAATTGCTAAACACAACTTGGCATTTACATGAAGTAGTCGTTAATGAAGTTTCGCATCCGTTTGAACCTGATTTAGATGTTCCTGACACAACTTTGACATTTCAAGGTGAGTCGAATCATACCTTAATGGTATATTTTTGCACAAGTGGACAAGGTAATGTGATTTTTCAAGAAGAAACTCAAGATAGCAAATTCTGGATTGAAGAGGTTGTTTTTTTAGCGAAAGTAATGTGTGAACTTCAGGAGAACCAACAATATGAGAATTTGTATTTTGATTTTTTTTGGGATACGATTATGATAGAAGGATATCCTTATCCTATTGTAGATTGCACGTATGAAATTACGGGTGATGACCCTTTAATTAGGATACTTACCATCACAAATCAGAATGGAAATCAACTCATTTATGGTTCACAAGCACTACCTATGTCTGTTTCTGATAACCAATTCACTACGATAAGTATGTATCCGAATCCTGTGATAGATTATTTGTATTTTGATTCGGTTGACACACTCGAAAATTCCACAGTTGCTATTTATACACTTTCGGGTGCTGTATGTTTAGAAAAGACTATTGGCAATGAAAATTATATTGATTTGAGTAGCCTGAATAGCGGCATGTATCTTATGAGTTTTTCGAATGAAAACGGACAACGAGTTTATAAAAAATTGATTAAAAAATGAAAATTTCAACTTTCGTATTGATAGTTTTATTTCCGATTCTTGTTTGGGGTCAGGCTTCGTTTGATAAGGCCAATGAGTTGTATCAACAAGAAAATTATGAAGAAGCTGCTCAGCTTTATGAAGAGCTTTTAGCATCCGGAAAGCATTCGGCAGATGTCTATTTTAATTTGGGTAATGCTTATTACAAACTCAACCAGATTGCTCCTGCTATATTCAATTACGAAAGAGCTTTACTCTTGGAGCCTAACAATAAAGACGTTCAAACCAATCTGAAGTTTGCTCAGAACATGACTATTGACGAAATCAAAGAAGCTCCAAAAGTGGGTTTCAGAAACTGGCTTAGTAATTTTACCTCTGTTTATCATTATGATGTATGGGCAAAAATAGCTGTTGGGTTTTCGGTTTTGTGTTTCTTGGGTTTTGTAGGATTTTATTTTATAAACAGAATGGTTGTAAAACGAATATTTTTCACCTTGATGCTGTTGTTTTTATTAAGCTCGATAGTGAGTATCATGCTTTCGGTTTTTGAAAAAAACAGAGCCGAAAGTTATAATCCGGCTATTATTTTCTCTGAAATGATTGCTTTAAAAGTTGAACCACGTTCTGTTGCAGCTGATGTGATTACGCTTCACGAAGGAACAAAAGTATTTATATTAGAAGATCTTGACGACTGGTTAAGAGTAGAACTGGCAGACGGAACAAAAGGTTGGCTTCAAAAAGAAACGGTTCGCAGTTTAAAGTTTTAAAACCTAAACTGCAAACCGGAACTAAAAATTAACTAAAACAAAATAAGGTGAAATTTTATAGTTGGGAAGTGAAAAAGTTGTTAGTTTTTCCAAAGACCTTCTAGGCTTCTTAATTGTTCGTTGTCCACAGAATCTACTTTTTTCAGTACAGACATCATGTTCATAATATGGTTGGGAGTCATTTTCTTACCGAGGATACGAACAATAGCAAATCCGGTTTCTTTTTGATTTCCGAAGATTACGAATTCATCAAAAGTATCTTCTTTTCCTAAGCAATATACAGAAACTCCTTCGCTACCTTTTCCGAAAGAAAGTAGCTTTTCATACTTAGTGCTACTCTTCAAGATGTCTTGCACTTCGGTTTTTTCTTTGGTATAAAGAGCTTCGTTATCAGCATTTTTCTTGAAAGTCAAAATATTTATTTTTTTGAAGGCTCTAAGCGCTTCTTTCTCATCAGAATTTAATTCGTTTTGACTGAATTTCAATATATCTGAACCAAAATCTATCGCAATAAAATTTCCTGATTCTGAGTTTTTAACCATATATTTCTGTAAACTTGGTTCAGAGCTGCAACTCATCATCAAAGCCAGTAGCGGAAGTAAGAGAAACTTTTTCATTAGTATTTGTTTTAAGATTAGTTGCCTATTGATTACTTACTTTTTGATGCCTTTTTCAATTCTTCACCACCCGGAAGACTCATTTTGTCTGTAAGGGCAGAAAGGTCGTTTAGGTCAAAAGTTCCAGTGAGTGAAAGCAACACAGTTTCTTGATCTTTACCGGAGATGAACATCAAAAGCTCTTTTACTTGAGTGCTTGTGCTACCTGATTTGATGTAAATTTTCACGTTACTTTTGCTGCCGTCAGAAACTCGCATCAATTCTTCCATAGCGTTTTTCTTTAAGTAACCGTCAACGGTAGTTTTCATTTCGTTACTCCATTTTGTATCGCTAGTTGTGAAAACTTTCAGGTTGTTGAGCCCTTTGGTTAAACGAAGAAACTGTTGTGATTCTTTGTCGTTGGTCTTAACATTACCCATCATTTCAAACATTTTCTTGTTCACTACTATGGATACGACTTCATCATGTCCTTCAAATTTATCAAAAATAGACTGTGAGAAAGATATAAAAGGTAAAAATACCATTACGAATAATAAAATTGACATTTTCATATTATATTTATTTTTTAATTGTTGATTTGATACGTATTTGGTTTTCATTTTCTCGAGAAATGATTCTATATAGACTTATTTAAAAATTGTATTTTTTGTGTTTTCGAATTCCTTTAAATAACCCATTTTTTCTTTTCCTTTATTGATGTTTTCAGAAACTAATCTCAAGGCTTTTTGTGTTTCTTGAAGTGCAATTTCAGGGTCGTCAAAAGTGCCTAAATCTTCTTCTTTAGGTTGAAAGAACACAATTCCCAATCCTATGGCAACTACAACCGAAGCAGCTATCCAAAAATTAAATCGTGTTTTTGGTTTTATCACAATTTCTTGAGCCGTTTGGGTTTGTTGCTCTGTTAAAAAATAAGAGAATAATCCTCTGTATTTTTCTAGCTCAGGAGCTACGTTGTTTGACGAAAAATAAACTTTCAACTCTTTTTCTTCCTTTATGGAAGTGGTTCCGTCAAAATATTTTTCGATGAGATTTTTAATATTTTGTAATTCCATAATTGTTTATTTTTTCGATTTCTTCCCGAAGTGCTTTTCTGGCTCTGGAGAGAATGACTCTCACATTTTCGGGAGTTGTTTCAATAATTTTTGCTATTTCTTCAAATTCTAACTCCTCAATTTCTCGAAGTTGAACAACCATTTTTTGAGTTTCGGGCAATAGATTGATTATTTTCTCAACCCATCTGAGGTGGTCTCGGTCTTCAGTTGTTTTGTCTAACCCTGCCTCTCTGGAAGTATAATTAGAGTGAACTAACTGCAAGTTGGATGCTTGTTTTGATTTGAGCCTATCCAAACAATAATTTTTGGTTAGTGTCATGGTTAGAGCTTCAATACTGTTGTAATTTTTAAGATCGTGTTTTTTGTTCCATAACTTTGCAATGACTTCTTGAGTAGCATCCTCAGCTTCTTCACGACTTACAAGCAATCGTTTCGATAGCCGAAACACTTTGTCTTTAAGCGGAATAACTATTTTTAGAAATTCGTTTTGGGTCATTGTAATAGCTTTATAACATCAAGACGAATGTAAAAATAAAATGTTACAATAAATTTTATTTTTTTCGCTACATAAATTTCCGTTTGAAGATAAACCAGAATGAAGTACCTTTGCCACGTGGTTGAAAAACCTCTTACATAGAATTGTTTATGCAATATATACTACCTCTTTTATCGGTTATTTTGGGTTATTTGATTGCTGTTGTAATTAAACCGAATAACAAAAAAAACATCAAACTTTTATTGGCTTTTAGCGGAGCATTTTTGCTTTCTATAACGGTGATGCACTTGTTGCCCGAAGTTTACGACAACGTATTTCACGATCATTCCGGTCATCATGACCATTCCGGAGGTTACCGAATTGGGGCTTTTATCATGGTCGGGATTCTCTTTCAAATCATTTTGGAATTTTTCTCAAAAGGAGCAGAGCATGGTCACGTTCATTCACACGACCAAATGACTTCTATGCCCTGGTCACTCTTTATCAGTTTGTGTCTTCATGCCCTTTTAGAAGGTATGCCTGTGAGCCATCATCATGATTTGGCTTTAGGAATTGCCATTCACCATTTGCCGATTGCGATTATTCTTACCACGTTTTTTATAAATGCAGGACTTGATAAAAAGATAGTTTTCTTTTTTATGATTGCATTTGCTATGATGACTCCGTTAGGGACTTTAGCTTCAGAAAGACTACATTTTTTAGAACATTATTATACAGAGATTTCGGCTGTGGTAATCGGGATTCTTTTCCATATATCTTCTACTATAATTTTTGAAAGTAGCGAAAACCATAAATTCAATGTTGCTAAGATTTCAGTTATCGTTTTAGGAATTGTTTTGGCTTATTTTGTATAGGTTATGTTTTAGTTTTTTGAGGCAATTTTCAACTTGAGCATCAATTTTAGCTAACTTTGAACCTGAAACTTGAAACTAAAAAAATGTTTACCAAAACCACAGAGCAGTCTTCGAAGTATAATCATCTGGAAAAGATGAGTGTTATTGAATTACTTCAGAATATAAACAACGAAGATAAAACCGTTGCTTTTTCTGTTGAAAAGGCACTTCCTCAAATCGAAACCTTAGTTGTTCAACTGATCGAAAAACTCAAAAACGGAGGGCGACTTTTTTATATCGGAGCCGGAACTTCCGGGAGACTCGGAATTGTCGATGCATCAGAATGTCCACCAACCTTTGGAGTTCCTTTTGATTTAGTAAACGGAATTATTGCAGGAGGCGATTCGGCTATCAGAAAAGCCGTTGAGTTTGCAGAAGATGATAAAGAGCAAGCTTGGAAAGACTTGTCTGAATTTCATATTTCAGAAAAAGATTTTGTTATAGGTATTGCTGCTTCTGGAACAACTCCTTATGTAATTGGCGGATTAGAGAAATGCAATCAAAACAATATTATTACAGGTTGTATTACTTGTAATGAGGGAAGTCCGCTTTCAAAAGTAGCTCAATTTCCTATCGAAGTGATTGTAGGTCCGGAATTTGTAACCGGAAGTTCTCGAATGAAAGCCGGAACTGCTCAAAAAATGGTTCTCAATATGATTTCGACTTCGACTATGATTGCTTTAGGCAGAGTAAAAGGCAACAAAATGGTCGATATGCAACTCTCCAACCATAAGCTTGTAGATAGAGGAGTGAGAATGATTATGGAAGAACTCGACATTCCTCAAGAGCAAGCTCAAGAACTTCTTGAAAAATATAAAAGTGTAAGATTGGCTATCGAAAGTTATAAGTAAACAGTCGCAGTTTTCAGCCTTCCCAACTGTCAACCGAGACTGAGACTGAAAGCTTTTTTCAACCATATGCAACCTTTTTATCACTTCATTCGTCTATACTAAAAACGGAAGGATTCAACGATTCAATCAATAACAACTGTGAGTAAAATAATTGACTTACATAAAGACGAAAAAACCATCATCAAACAGGCAGTTG
>JBEBUB010000051.1:0-11800 GCA_040393445.1 Flavobacterium beibuense | reverse complement strand
ACCAATCCTGCAGCAAACAATGCTTATGTAAGTAATAGTTTTAAGCTAAACCCTTCAAGTAATTCAATTACAAATGGGTTACCATTAAATCGTAAAATAAATAGCCCAAATATAACTGGATTAAGTTTTATATTACCTGATTATGCAGGAAATAACTCTTTGCGTTTACCGGAACAAAATGTGCCGGGAACTCTCATGTTTACAGAGCCTTTAAAACTTACCGATATTTATTTTGCATTCACTTCAGGAGACGGAAGCTGTACAGTTACAGCAGAAATTCTATTTGATGATGATACCAATCAAATCATAGAAGGTATTGCTTTTACAAATTGGGATAGTACCCCTCCTGCTTCAGCTCCTGCTATTGTAGGTAACCTTCCTCGTGTAAAAAGGGACTTGACATCAAATTCAAGTGGGACAAATTTTAAAATTTTTCAATATGGACTCCCAATTGATGAGGCAAATCAAAATAAAAATGTTATAGGGGTAAAGTTTACAAAAACTTCAACTGGTACACTTTCTCCTGTTGCTAACATCTTTGCTGTTTCAGGTAAAATTATTGGAGATTGTCCTATTTTAGGAACAACGACTGTTGAAGATTTAGAAGCAACTTCTGCCGAATTGAACTGGACACTGTCAAATGCAGGAGCGGGAAGTTTACCTGCTGATGTAACCTATACTGTACAACTATATTCTGATGCTGGACATACTATGCCTGTAGGTGATCCTATTATAGTGGCTGGAGTTACAGAACACAACATTACTAACTTAAATACTCTTACTACATATCATTACACAATTGTAGGTAATAATGGTACTTGTGACTCTGCTATGCTTTCCGGACAATTTACAACCCCTCCTGTCAATGACAATTGTTCAGGAGCTATAGCATTAATTGTAAATCCTGATATGGCCTGCGCAAATGTAACTTCAGGAACTACCTTAGGAGCAACTCAATCAATGGCTGCCACACCATGTTTTGGTAACCCTGACGATGATGTATGGTTTTCTTTTGAAGCTACGAATGTAAAACATTTTATCTCTATATCTAATATAGTAATATTAACAGGTACAAGCACAGATATGTATTTTCAGGTACTAAGCGGATCTTGTGATAGTACCTCTAGTTTGTTATGTTCTGATCCTAATGATAATTCAGTATCAGGCTTGACAGTAGGAGAAACTTATTTTATAAGAGTATGGAGTTATGGAAATACTTCTAGAAACAGCTTTAATATTTGTATCAAAACCCCACCACCACCTGCTACCAATGATGATTGTGGGAGTGCTATTGCTCTTACAGTAAATGATGATTTATCTTGTGGTATAACTACAATGGGAACCACTTTGGGAGCTACTCAATCAATGGCTGCAACACCATGTTTTGGTAATCCAGATGATGACGTGTGGTTCTCTTTTGAAGCTACAAATGCAAAACATAGAATATCTATATCAAATATAGTTGCTCTTGAGGGAACTGCTACTGATATGTACTTCCAAGTATTAAGTGGAGCTTGTGACAGCACAACAAGTATTTTCTGCTCAGATCCAGAATCAAATCTTATAACAGGTTTAACTCCAGGAGAAACTTATTTCATAAGAGTATGGAGTTATGGTTCTACCTCAAGACAATCATTTAGTATATGTGTTGGTACACCGCCTCCACCACCTATTAATGATGTTTGTAGTGAAGCTTTTGAGTTAATAGCTGGAAATAATTTTAATATTAGTGCTATCCCTACAACTAATAATTCAGCAACAGCAGATTCTGGAGAGCCTGTTCCAGGCTGTGACAACTTTAACTTTGCTACCAATGGTGGAGATGTTTGGTACACTGTTGTAGTTCCTCCTTTAGGAAGTATTACACTTGAAACAAGAGGCGACGGTTCGGACAGTATTACCGACACTGGTATTGCTGCTTATAGTGGATCTTGTGACTCTCTTACTTCTTTAGGATGTAATGCGGATGACGGTGACGGGAACTTCTCTTTATTATCTCTAAGTGGGCTTAATCCTGGAGATATTATATTAGTAAGAGCTTGGGGATATAATGGAGCTCAAGGTACTTTCCAAATAGCTGCATATCACAATTCTATCCCTCTTCCTTGTCCTGAACCAACGGATTTCACTAGTGGAGAAATCACAACTGACTCTGTAGAGCTATCTTGGACAGGAACTGCTGATTCATTCACTATCGAATATGGACCTGCCGGATTTACACCGGGTACAGGAACTGCTGTAACCGAAATTTCTTCTCCGTTTACACTTTCAGGATTAGATGATAATACTGAATATGATGTTTATCTGAAAGGTATATGTACAGCTAATGAAAGTGACTGGGTTGGTCCAGTAAACTTTACTACTCTTGAAGAAGTTTCTAACCCTCCAGCTTGTGATATCTCTGTCTCTATTTCAAGTCCGAATTGGGGAGATGTTATTACTTGGCAGTTAATAGACGGAAATGGAGATACCGTACTATCAGGAGGTACTTATCCTCAAGAAGGTTATTCTGATACGCAAACATATATTGCTATTAATCCTCCTTATACTCTTCAGATAAATCATGATCCTAATACATTTTTCTGCGATAATGATTTAGACTATTTAGTAACAGTAGGTGGTAACATTGATATTTCAGGAACCATCTTTGATCCTTGTAGTGGGGGGCAAGCAAACATTCCTCTTACTACAGACTTCACAGCTTGCATTCCTTCTTGCTCTGCTCCTACTGCTTTAACCCATACACAATTAAGTATGTCCTCTGCTGAACTTTTCTGGACAAGCGATGGAGACTTATTTGAAGTAAAATGGGGTGAAACAGGATTTGATGTTGAAACAGAAGGAACATTAGTAGATAATCTTGAAGCTACGACTCTTACACTTGAAGAACTTATAATTGATACTCAATATCAGTTTTATGTTCGTCAGGATTGTTCAACAACAAATGATGGATATAGCATTTGGACTGGTCCTTATAACTTTAGCGTGGGATATTGTACTATGGCTGCTCCTGTTAATTATGATTCTACAGGTATAACTCAGGTTACATTTGGAGATATAAACAACCCTAGTAACACCGGTGTAGCAGGGGTTAGTAATATCTACTACACTAACTTTACAAATATCTCTACTGATGTCATTGCAGGTGAAACTTATGACTTAAGTGTAAATGTAAATACATCAGGAAACTGGATGGTTTGGGCATCTGCTTGGATAGATTGGAATAATGATGGTGTTTTTGACACCAATCTAGCAACAAACGGTGGAGAAGCATATAACCTTGGAAGCGTGCAAAATGTTACAAATGGCGCTACAAACGGAAGTCCTCATAGCATTACTATTCCTAATGTTGAACCAGGCGAATATAGAATGAGAATAAAAGCCGTTTATGGTACCGCAGCTATTCCTAGTCCATGTGAAAGCCAAGACTTTAGTGAAACAGAAGATTACACTATAATTGTCATCTCTGATCCATGTGTAGGTGTTATTGCTCCAATAGGAAATACAGACCAAACTCTTGACGAAGGAGATACCTTAGCTAGCCTTGAAGTAGATGGTGAAAACCTTGTTTGGTATGCTGATGAAGAGCTTAATGAAGAAATTGAGGATACAACTTTAGTTGTAGACGGAGTTACTTATTATGTGGTGTCTGAAACAGATGTTTGTCAAAGTGAAGCTTTAGCTATTACAGTTACTGTAATTGACCCATGCGCAGGAGTTATGGTGCCGACAGGAGATACAGAACAGGTTCTTAACGAAGGAGATACCTTGGCTAACCTTGAAGTAGATGGTGAAAACCTTGTTTGGTATGTTGATGAAGACCTTACTGAAGAAATTGAGGATACGACTTTAGCTGTAGACGGAGTTACTTATTATGTGGTGTCTGAAACAGATGAATGTCAAAGTGAAGCTTTAGCTATTACGGTTACTGTAATACCTGTAAATCCTTGTGAAGGTATAGTTGTTCCTATTCCTACTGGAGAAGAAAATCAGACACTTAATGATGGTCAAACTTTAGCTGATCTTGAGGTAGATGGTGAAAACTTACAGTGGTATGCAGATGAAGACTTGACCCAGCAACTTGACGATACTCACTTGGTCGAAAACGAGGTTACTTATTATGTAATCCAAGTTAATGAAAACGGATGTCAAAGTGAAGCATTAGCTATAACTGTTCAAACGTTAGATAGAACTGATTTCACACAATTTGCATTCAACTTCTATCCTAACCCAGTAAATGATATACTGAACTTGACATCAAATTCTGAGATTTCTAAAATCTCGATGTTTAATATGTTAGGCCAACAAGTAACTATCCCTACTAATGTGAACAATACACAAGTAGATATGTCTGGGCTTCCTACAGGAAACTACATCATTAGTGTAACTATAGAAGGAGTAACCAAAACCTTTAAGGTAGTGAAACAGTAAAAATTAATTTTTTTAGATTGAAGAAAATCCCTCCCGAGTCTCGGGAGGGGTTTTTTTGTATAATTTATTGTATTTTCAAGAAAAAACCTTGATTTGTATATTCTTTTTCTCTATTTTAGCCCCCTATTAACAATCTAATAATTTTATTTATGGAAAATTTTATGTTTTTACGTTCGGACACACGAACCAACAAGCGAAAACGATGGCTAGAAATGCTAACCTTTTGTATGATGATTTTTATTGGGCAAACAGGGTTTGCTCAATCTGTAGCTACTCAAACCTTTTCAGCCAACGGATACGATGACAGTGCCAGTACTCAATTAGTAATAACCCCTTCAAGCATTACAGTTAATGAAGGGCAACCCATACAATCTGTAGTCATTACAGGTTTTTCAGGACACTATAATTCCCCAACTGGTTCTGACGGATGCTGGGCTACTAGCCCTAACAGCTATGATTGGTTCAGTTTTAACCTTAATATTACGGGAGGAGTCTCTAATGGTACATCATTAAATGATATTTGTAGTGATTCAATTATAGGAACAACAGTAACTGGATTCACAAATATTACCGTAAGCACAAATGATACGGATTTTTGGAGTGATATGGTCTACTTCAATCTTACACTCGAAGTTACATTTGAGGCACCTACCTGTCCGGTTCCAACAGCTTTAACAGTAAATAATATCACACAGAATAGTGCTGTTTTAGAATGGACAAGCGAGGGAAATTTATTTGATATAGAGTGGGGAACTGCCGGATTTACTCCTACAGAAACTCCAAATGGTACAAATGAAACCGGTGTTACCAATCCATTTACTTTAGAGGGGTTAACTCCTGCAACTGATTACGAGTTTTATGTTCGTCAGGATTGTGGAGATGATGGAGTAAGTAATTGGGTAGGACCTTTTAGTTTCACTACAGAATGCCTCCCTCCTTCTATAACAGGAACTACTCCGGACACTATTTGTGGTATTGGAGAAGCAACTTTATCCGCAACTGCTGACACAGGTACAATTGCTTGGTATGATTCAGAAACAGGAGGCAACAAATTAGGAGAAGGTGAAACTTTTACCACTCCTGTAATTTCTGAAACTACTTCTTATTGGGTTAGTGCTAAACTTGGCAGTGGAGGTTTTGGGGGTAAACTTACTCCAAATGCAGGAGCAACAGCTTCTACTACTAATAACTGGGGAATCCGCTTTACTTTAACAGAAGAGGTTACTCTTACTAGTGTTGATGTTTATTCCACTGCTGCAGGAACACTAGATGTTAAAATTACAGATGGTAGTGGAGTAGAGTTATATTCAACAGGAAATATTAGTATTTCTAATGGGGGGTTAACTACTCCAAACGTTATCCCATTATCTTTTACTGCTCCGGCTGGAAATTATAGAATACTGATTAAGTCTTATACAGGGGTTAGTATTATAAGGGATAATAGTAGTGTTACATTTCCTTATACTAGTCCAGATGGCATACTTACAGCTACCTCTTCTGAATGGGGAGGATCTACTACAGATTACTATTATTACTTTTACAATATAGGTTATTCTGCAGGTTGTTCATCTGAAAGAACAGAGGTTATCGCTACTGTAAATGATGCTCCTGATTTTGAATTAAGTGAAAACGCTATTGAAATTTGTGAAGGAGACACTTCCGCTGCGATAACTATTGCTACAGGAGCCGCAGACTATGATACATTCGTTTGGGAACCTTCAACCGAAGTAAGTGGAGATGAAACTAACGGATGGACTTTCAACCCAACAGAGACAACCACTTATACTCTTACAGCGAGTCAATCAGAAGGAGCAGAATGTATGACAACTTTAACTTTAGAAGTTATTGTTAATCCTCTTCCGGTAGCTATTACGACTGCTGCTTCTCAAGATGAAATTTGTCAAAACGAAACAATAGAACTATCTGTTACTGGAAATATTCATTCTGGAACTGCTGTTTTTGGAGAAGGTACTACAGCGCCAGGAGGCACTTCTTGGCCTAATCCTTTCAGTAAATGGTATGGAGGAACTAAACACCAAATGCTTTTCACAACTGATGAATTAACGGCTCAAGGACTAATCGCAGGTAGTGAAATTACTGCAGTAACTTTTGATATTGCCGCTATAGGAACATCTACTAATAATATCCCTTGTACTGATTTTACAATCAGAATGGGAAATACTTCAGTAACCGAAATGACCTCATTTGTTTCAGGAACTACTAACGTTTATGGTCCTCAAACATTTACCCCTACAACTACAGGAATAGTAATATTCAACTTAACCACTCCTTATGTATGGGACGGTACTTCAAATATTGTTGTTGAAACGGTTCATAATACAGGAACCAGTGGAGGAGGTTCAGGTACAAATACAAGAGCTTCTGCTACAAATAATAACTCTGTATACAGAGCTGCTAGCGATGGAGTAGCAGGCGGAGTACCAGGATTTGATGCTTTAACCAGTTATGATTCTTCCGGGGCAAATAACCAAAGGCCTAATATGACATTCATTCATTCTATAGAGCAGACTATGATTACTTGGTCTCCTGCTGCAGATCTTTATCTAGATGAAGAAGCTACTCAACCTTATGAGGAAGACAGCTATGCTTTGGCAGTTTATTACAAGCCTTCAACATGGGGAATGAATACCTATACTGCGACTTCATATACAGAATTAGGTTGTTCAGTTTCTAGCTCAGTTGAAATTACTGTACACTCGACTGAAACTCCTGTAGGAGAGTCTGAACAAGTGCTAACAGAAGGACAAACTTTGGCTGATCTGGTTGTAGAAGGTGAAAATTTAGTTTGGTATGCTGACGAGGATTTAACTGATATGATACCAAATACTACTGTACCTGTAACAGGAATATACTATGTTACTACAGAAGCTGGAGATTGTACAAGTGGAGCATTAGCAATTAATGTAACTATGATGTTATGTAGTGAACTTGGTATTCCAACAGGAGAGGCAACACAAACACTTACAGAAGGACAAACTCTAGCTGATCTTGTTGTAGAAGGTGAAAACCTTCAATGGTATGCTGACGAAGACCTTACTGAAGAACTTGAAGATACTCACGTAGCAGAAGATGACACTACATATTATGTTACTCAAACTATTGGTTTGTGTACAAGTGAAGCTTTGGCTGTAACTGTAGATGTTACTTTAGGAAGAACAGATTTCGAAACATTTGCTTTCAGATTCTATCCAAACCCTGTAGGTGATGTATTGAATTTGACTTCAAACTCAGAAATCTCTCAAATCAACTTGTTTAACATGTTAGGACAAAAAGTAACAGTAGTTGCTAATGCTAATAACACTCAAGTAGATATGTCTGGTCTTCCAACAGGAAACTACATTATCAGCATCACTATCGAGGGAGTTACTAAAACTTTCAAAGTAGTGAAAAACTAAGGTCTAAAAACCTTTAGGATATAAGAAAATCCCTCTCGAGAAATCGAGGGGGATTTTTGTTTTAATAGACCATATTCCTAAATTTTTACGTAAATTTTTCTCCTAAAAAAGCTATCTTTGCCTCATGGAATTTTCTTCTAAACTATTAGAAAAAGCTGTTCAGGAAATGAGTCAACTTCCCGGAATTGGGAAAAGAACTGCTCTAAGACTTGTCTTACATTTGCTCAAACAACCTAAAGAGCAAACTGAATCTCTTTCAAAATCATTGATAGATGTAACTCAAAACATTAATTTCTGTAAAAAATGCCATACTATTTCAGATGCTGAAGTTTGTGAGGTTTGTAGTAACCCTAACCGACACCAAAACATTATTTGTGTAGTTGAAGATATCCGAGATGTTATGGCCATTGAAAACACAGATCAATTCAAAGGTGTTTATCACGTATTGGGCGGAAAAATTTCTCCTATTGATGGAGTTGGGCCGAGTCAGCTAACTATCAACTCTTTGGTGGAGAGAGTAAAAACAGAAAATATTTCTGAGATAATATTCGCTCTAAGCCCAACAATGGAAGGCGATACAACCAATTTTTATATTTACAGACAACTAAAAGACTTTAACCTTGTGTTCTCGACCATAGCCAGAGGGATTTCTGTGGGTGATGAACTAGAATATGCAGATGAAGTTACCCTAGGAAGAAGTATTCAGAAACGAATACCTTTTGAAATTTAATTTTATATTTGTCAATCATTAACAACATAACATAAAAATTTAATTTATGAAAATACTTATCACAGGTGGAGCAGGGTTTATAGGCTCAAACTTATGCGAACATTTTTTAGCAAAAGGCCATCAAGTAACCTGTTTAGATAATTTTGCTACCGGACATAGACATAATATCGAACATCTGTTTTCTAATCCTGACTTTCAATTAATTGAAGGCGATATTAGAAGTATAAAAGATTGCCACAAAGCAGTAGAAGGAGTAGATTATGTTTTACATCAAGCTGCTTTGGGGTCTGTTCCTCGTTCTATCAACGATCCTATAACTAGTAACGACACCAATGTTTCGGGTTTTTTAAATATGTTAGTAGCTGCTAGAGATGCTGGAGTGAAGCGTTTTGTGTATGCTGCTAGCTCTTCCACTTACGGAGATTCAGAAAGTCTCCCGAAAGTAGAAGACAAAATCGGTAAACCTCTCTCTCCGTATGCGATTACTAAATACGTAAACGAACTTTATGCTGATATTTTCAGTAAAACTTACGGAATAGAAACTATTGGCCTTAGATATTTTAATGTTTTCGGGAGAAAACAAGACCCTAACGGAGCTTATGCTGCTGTAATCCCGAAGTTTGTAATGCAGTTTATGAATCACCAAAGTCCGGTAATTAACGGAGACGGAAACTATTCAAGAGATTTCACTTATATTGATAATGTGATTCAAATGAACGAACTTGCTATTGCGACTACCAATCCGGAGGCTGTTAATACGGTTTATAACACCGCTTTCGGAGACCGAACAACGCTAAATGATTTGGTAAAATATCTGAAAGAGTTCCTTTCAGAGCATGATGCTGAAATTGCAAACGTAGAAGTAATTCACGGGCCAAACCGTGCAGGAGATATTCCTCACTCATTAGCAAGCATCGATAAAGCCAAAAATCTTTTAGGCTACAATCCTCAGTTTTCAATGAGAGATGGTCTGAAAGAAGCCGTAAAATGGTATTGGCATAATTTAAAATAAACATCTAATAACATAAATTGCACGAATTGTTAGGTGACAATTCGTGCAATTTTCAATAATAAACGGATATGAAAATACTCATCACAGGCGGAGCAGGATTTATAGGTTCACACGTGGTTCGGTTATTTGTTACAAAATATCCGCAATATCACATCTTTAACCTTGATGCTTTGACCTATGCGGGTAATCTCGAAAATCTGAAAGATATTGAGAACTACTCAAATTATACCTTTTTGAAAGGTGATATTACAGATAGTGATTTTCTAAATTCCGTTTTTTCTGAACATGATTTTGCAGGTGTGATTCATCTAGCAGCTGAATCTCACGTAGATAGATCAATTACAGACCCTTTGGCTTTTGTAAAAACCAATATTATGGGAACTGTAAATCTTATGAATAGCTGTTTAAGCAGTTGGAAGAACAACTTTGAAGGCAAACGTTTTTATCATATTTCTACAGATGAAGTCTATGGTAGTTTAGGTTTGGATGGTTTCTTTACGGAAACTACTCCTTATAGCCCCAACTCCCCCTACTCTGCTTCCAAAGCAAGTTCAGACCATTTCGTAAGAGCTTATGGAGAAACCTATGGCTTACCTTATGTAATTTCTAATTGTTCTAACAATTACGGCCCAAATCAATTTCCTGAAAAGTTGATTCCGCTTTTTATAAATAATATTATCGAAAACAAGCCGCTTCCTGTGTATGGAGACGGAAATTACACTCGAGATTGGCTTTATGTGATAGACCATGCAATAGCTATTGATAAAGTATATCACCAAGGAAAAAATGGGGAGACCTACAATATTGGAGGCTTTAACGAGTGGAAAAATATTGATTTGGTGAAATTGCTTTGTAAGTTGATGGATCAAAAACTTAACCGCCCTAAAGGAACCTCCGAAAAACTAATTACATTCGTTACAGACCGCCCCGGACATGACAAGCGTTATGCTATTGATGCTTCAAAAATCAACTCAGAGTTAGGTTGGGAGCCTAGTGTAACTTTTGAAGAAGGGCTCAACCAAACCATAGATTGGTATTTACAAAACCAACAATGGTTACAAAATATTGATTCGGGAGCTTATAGAGAAGCGAATAATTTACTCTAATTTCAATTCAAACCTAAGGTGTAAACCTTTTGGAGATTCCATAAATTGACAACTCCCTCCTACGGACTGCATTCGGATATTGATATTATGTAATCCGTTCCCGGACTCGTTTTTCTCAGAAAGACCTCTTCCGTTATCTTGTATATCAATTGTAAGGTGTTTTTTGTTTTGAGTAAGCTCAATTCTTATATTTTGAGCTTCACTATGCTTGTGTGCATTGTTCAAAGATTCTTTTATACACAACAATAAATTCCGTCTAACGGTCGAAGATATTTTAGTATTTGAAACAATTCCTGAGGTGAAAAAATCTAGTTCGATATCAGATTTCAAAAAGAAATTTTCAGCATAGTTCCGTATATATTCTGAGAAATTACCCAAATTATCATTTTCAGAATTTAAACTCCAAAGCATTTCTCTCATTGATAAGTTCATGGCTTCGGATGTTTTTCTGAGTTCTTCTATCTCTGTCTTTAATTTTGGATCATCTATCCGTCGTTTAAGGAACTCTGTTTGTAGCTTCAGGGCAGAAATTCCTGCTCCTAACTCATCATGCATATCAATTGAGATACGTTCTCTTTCTTGTTGTATAGCTTGCTGTCTTCTGAGTTCTTCTTGAAGCAAAATATTCTGAAGTTCCGCTTCTTTGAGCTGCTTCTCTTTCAGATAAAGTAAATGCCTCCTATTATGAATAACAATAACTATTGCAATAAATCCTGCTAATAGAAACATTATTACTATGGCAATAAAGTAGGTGGTTTTTATTTCCTGAGGAAGTTGCTCCATCTGTTTATATTTTCTGCTTATTAAATTTTAATAGTCCTATTCCCATTAAAACATACATAATTGTAGCTACTATATAATTGATATCTTTTAATACGGTGTGAAAAGAAGGATCTTTTTCATATAAATATTCAGCAGGATAATGTCTAAAAACATAAAAACTTCCCCATACCATTAAAGCAGTACTTACCCAAAAATAAGGATTTTCTGTAATTTTAGTATCAAAACCATCGTTAAGACTATAAAAATACCAAATAAGAGAAATTATTATATAATACACAGAAATTAATACTCCTAACTCAGGATTAAAAATCAGTAAAGAAGC
>JBEBUB010000050.1:0-11805 GCA_040393445.1 Flavobacterium beibuense | reverse complement strand
CTTTTTTGTAATGTTTTCCCCACAAAAAATGATAGGTTTTTGTTCTTGTTGTATCAGATTGAAGAGCGATTTGTTTTACGATAAGCGTATCCGATTCTTGAGCTATAACCACACAGCCTGTACAAAATATAAGAATCTTAAAAATCAGGTTTAGCATTTCCGATACGGGTTCAATTATAAGGCTTTAAAATAAGTAGTGGCTTACATCTACAAAACTTAAAATCTGGCTTTTTATTACAAATACTGTTCCTGAAACCTATTTTTTACTCAAATAATAAATCGGAATTCCCGTAAGCATAATCAGCACTCCCCAACCACACGTACTGGTTCTGTCAATCAACAAAGCAATACAGATAAGGCTTGCTAAAATAATATAAATTGCAGGAAGTATTGGGTAACCAAATGCTTTGTATGGTCGTTCTGCATTTGGCATTTTTTTACGTAAAATAAAGATTCCCGCTATGGTGAGTATGTAGAAAATAATCACAATTATCATCACATAGTCGAGCAGGTCGCCATATTTTCCGGTAAGACATAAAACCGAAGCCCAAATACATTGTATCCACAATCCCCAACCCGGAACGTTATAACTATTGAGATTTTCGGCTTTTTTGAAGAATAATTTGTCTTTTGCCATAGTGTAATACACTCTAGCTCCAGCTAAAATCAATCCGTTATTACAACCAAAAGTAGAAACCATAATCATGATAGCGATGATATAAGTTCCGGTTTCACCAAAGATGAACTCCGATGCTGCTACGGCCACTCTTTCAGACGGAGCAAAAGCCATAGCTTCTAAAGGCATTACGGCAAGATACATCAGGTTGGCCAAAATGTAAATAATCGTTACGATGAAAGTCCCTAAGAAAAGACTTAAACCCACATTTCTTTTCGGATTTTGAATTTCACCCGAGATAAAAGTCACTCCGTTCCAAGCATCACTCGAAAAAAGCGAACCTACCATCGATGCTGCCAAGGCAGACAAAAGTACGGTTCCTCCTATCGGAAGCCAACTTTGAGTCGTTGCATCATAGGTTTGAGCATTCCAAGCATTTTCCCAATTGGCATTCCAAACTTCTGCTTTTGCAGCTAGAACAAATCCCAATACGATAAGCCCAATTAAGGAAACTATTTTGATAAAAGTAAAAAAGGTTTGTAGTCGTTTTCCGTTTTTGACACCTCTACTATTAAAATAAGTAAGCAAAACAATTGTACCAATCGATACCAACTGAGCGGCATTCAATTTAAAAGAACCGATTTCCCACAATATATTTTGGTCAGAAAAAGGAGGATAAATATAAGCGGTAAATTTAGCGAAAGCTACTCCTACAGCCGCAATAGTTCCGGTTTGGATAACCGCAAAAAAGCTCCAACCATACAGAAAGGCGATGAGTTTGTTATAGGCTTCTTTGAGATAGACGTATTGCCCTCCTGCTTTGGGGAACATTCCGCTGAGCTCTCCGTAGCTCACAGCAGCAATAATTGTAATTATTCCCGAGAGTACCCAAGCCAAAATAAGCCAGCCCGAACTACCAATCTGCAAGGTCATTGCAGCACTTACGATAAAAATTCCTGAACCGATCATCGACCCGATGACCAACATGATTCCGTCTAAAAGCTTTAGTTCACGCTTAAACTCTTGTTCTGGTTGTGGTTGCTCCATGTATTTTTTTTGCTAAAGGTAAAAGATTTTTTGAAATCTTAGTTTCTTGCAAAAAAATACTGTCAAAAAAATTGCGTTTTTAAGATTAGCTCAAATAAACTCCATAGTCTTTTTCGTCAAAGCTCACTTGAACGTGTTCTTTGAGCGAAGTAGAAAGCGAAATTCCTTTAAAGTCTGCCTTGATAGGGAATTTCTTATGATTACGATTAACCAAAACAGCTGTTTTGAGCTTTTTGATTGGAGTGTCAAGGAAGAATTTCACTCCGTAGATAAGTGTGGTTCCTGAATGTAATACGTCATCAACCAAAACCACAGCTTTGTTTTTATATTCCGCTTCGCTAAGTGAAGCAGACAGAGGCTTCATTGGATTTTTCTTGTCCATTTTCACCTCACAAAGCAATACTTTTACCGGAGAAATTTGGCTAAAAATCTTAGCTATTTTTTCTGCAAAAATATATCCGTTACCGTTGATACCAGCAATAACGATTTCTTTTTCATCTGCAAAAGTTTCGTAAATCTGATAAGCTATACGTTTGATTTTATGCTCTATTTCTATTGGTGAAAGGATGCTAATTGAAGACATTTTCTGAAAGTTTGATGAGCAAAGTTAAAGAATTAGAGAAACTTGTCAAAGGTTTCTATTTTCTTTTTTAAAATATATCTCAGACTACCTCCGCCACTACAAAAGTACTTCCGCCTACAAAAATCAAATCGTTTGGTAAGGCTTGTTGTTTGGCCATTTGAAAAGCTTCTGCAACCGAAGCATAACTTTTCCCATAAAGGGAAAACTCTTTGGCTTTTTCTTCTAAAACAGAAGCCTCCAAACCTCTCGGAACATTGGGTTTACAGAAATAATAAACAGCATTTTTAGGAAATAACGGTAAAACAGCATCTAAGTCCTTATCGTTTACCGCTCCCAAAACGATATGAAGATTTGTGTATTTTTCTTTTGATAATTGTTCGATAACAATTTCCAATCCGTGTTTGTTGTGGGCCGTATCGCAAATTATTTTCGGGTTGTGTTGTAAAACTTGCCAACGCCCCATAAAACCTGTGTTTTTGGCTACATTCAAAAAACCATTTTGAATCGCATCTTCAGAAATTGAAAAATAATTTTTAGACTGTAATATTTTTAATGTTTGCAATACCGTCTTTTTGTTTTTTTCTTGATACACTCCAACCAAATCAGAAGGCGGAGTCTGCTGAATCAAATCAGAAGCAAAATAAATTTCCGACTCGTTTTCTTTAGCTTTATTTTCGAACACAGGTCTAGTTTCAGTCGTATATTCCCCAATTACTACGGGAATATTTTTTTTGATGATTCCCGCTTTTTCTGAAGCAATTTCAGCTAAAGTATTCCCTAAAAATTGGGTGTGGTCTAACCCAATATTCGTAATGACCGAAACAAGCGGAGTGATGATATTGGTAGAATCCAACCTACCTCCCATTCCTACTTCGATAATCGCTACATCTACTTTTTGAGTGTCGAAATATTCAAAAGCTAGCCCGACTGTCATCTCAAAAAAGCTCAAGTCATGTTCTTCAAAAAACGCTTTGTGTTTTTCGAAAAAAGTAATGACATACTCTTCTGTAATGTCCTCTCCGTTAATTTTTATGCGTTCTCTGAAATCTCTAAGGTGAGGCGAAGTGTAAAGCCCAACTTTGTAACCCGATTCTTGCAGCACCGAAGCTAACATATTCGAGGTCGAGCCTTTTCCGTTAGTACCGGCTACGTGTATGATTTTTACGTTTTTGTGAGGATTTCCTAAGTATTCTGTGAGCAGTAGGGTATTGGTTAAATCCTTTCGGTAAGCAGATGCTCCTTGTCTTTGATACATTGGAAGTCTGGAGAACATCCAATCCAAAGTTTCTTGATAGTTCAAAGTTACTCTCCGAGTTTAAAGTTATAAGTAATTGTTCCGACCTGTTTTTCAGAAGCTGTAGTGCTTGGGTCGAATTTTGCTTGTAGGGCAGCTTTTTCAGCTACATCTGTAAGACATTTTGCTGTATTGGTAGTTCCTCTTACTCCGGCTTTGGCTGCAATCACTTTTCCTGTTCGGTCAACCGAAATTTCCACTACCACACGTCCTTCTTGATTACAATTGAATTTAGGTGTAGGCAGTGCTATAGCTTTACGTCCGGCTAAAGTATAATTTCCGGTTCCGCTACCAGAACCTGAACCGCTACCGGTTCCGTAACCGTCTCCGGTTCCCAGACCTTGTCCACTTCCGTGACCTCCACCTGAGCCTGTTCCGCTACCTCCGCTACCATCATAACCTTTGTCATTCAAACTTCCTGAAGTAGAACCTTGGTTTCCGGTTTTTCCTGTGTTTCCGTCACCTTTGTTGTTCATCAGGTTGCTCAAAGCATCCGTAACTGATTTGTCAGGTTGTTTTTCTTTCGGAGTTTCGGCCTTTTTAACCTCCGGTTTCTTTTCTTCTTTTTTGGTATTAGAAATCACAACGGCATCTTCTGAATTCTGAGTCAGAATTTCAGATTCCTGAGATACAGTCTCAACAGGTTGAGCCTCTAAAGCAACCGGAAGTAAAGATTCATAATTGTCTCCCGAACCATCATCCGTGAAGCCGAAATTCATAGCCATATCCCCTCCGCCTCCGCCTCCTTCAAGCTGCATTGCTTTTGGAGGAAAGGTAGAAATAGACAAAATCAGAATCATTATCACAAACAAAGCTGTTGTAATGGCTAATGACTTTTTCTCTTCTTTGGTTTTTATTGCTATCATATTGTCGATAACGAAATTTGTTCGAAAAAAGTATATACTTTAAGTGTTGAGCTAAAAAACTCAACACTTAAAATGAAATTTCTATCTAATCTCTTGATTTAAAATCAAATCAATATAAAGATTCACTTTGTTTTTTAGGTCTCTTCTGTGAGTGATAAAATCCAAGAAACCATGTTCTAATACAAATTCTGCTGTCTGAAAGCCTTCGGGTAATTCTTTTCCGGTGGTGTCTTTCACCACACGAGGTCCTGCAAACCCGATAAGAGCTCCAGGTTCTGAGATATTGATGTCTCCTAACATCGCATACGAAGCGGTTGTTCCTCCTGTCGTAGGGTCTGTACAAAGTGAAATATACGGAATTTTAGCTTCAGCTAACTGAGCTAATTTAACCGAAGTTTTTGCCATCTGCATAAGCGAATAAGCGGCTTCCATCATTCTAGCTCCTCCTGATTTAGAAATCATCACAAATGGAACGTTATTTTTGATAGAATGATCAATAGCTCTTGCGATTTTCTCTCCAACCACAGAACCCATCGAACCTCCGATAAAACCGAAATCCATACAAGCCACTACTAAATCTTTTCCTTTTGATTTCCCAACTGCCGTACGAACCGCATCGTTGAGTTTCGTTTTAGAAATGGTGTCTTTAAGACGGTCAGAGTATTTTTTTGTATCTACGAAATTCAAAGGATCTTTTGATGTCATTTTAGCATCAAGTTCTTTAAATTCGTTGTTATCAAAAAGGATTTCAAAATATTCTTTACTACCGATTCTTACGTGATAATCGTCTTCAGGACTCACATAGAAGTTTCTTGCTAATTCTTCTGAATCTACAATTTTTCCGGTCGGAGATTTATACCATAGCCCTTTCGGAACATCTCTTTTTTCTTCTGTTGGGGTCTGAATCCCTTTCTCTGTTCTTTTAAACCAAGACATATTATTTAGTTTAAGGTTTAAGGCCTAAAGTTTAAGGTTCAAAGCACATACACTTTAAACCTTAGACTCCAAACTTTAAACAAATTTAAAGTGTATTTATATTATTCAAATCTGCAAAAGCTTGCTCCAAACGTTTGTTGAAAGTAAGCTCTCCTTCACGAACCCATTTTCTTGGGTCATAGTGTTTTTTATTCGGAACATCGTCTCCTTCAGGGTTACCGATTTGTGTTCTTAGGTAATCAATTTTGTTTACCATATAATCTCTGATACCTTCGGTGAATGCAAACTGCAAATCTGTATCGATATTCATTTTGATAACACCATAAGAAATCGCTTCTCTGATTTCTTCTAATGTAGAACCAGAACCTCCGTGGAAAACGAAATCAATTGGGTTGTGTCCTGTTCCGTATTTGTTTTGAACATAATCCTGAGAATTTTTCAAAATAATAGGAGTCAATTTCACATTCCCCGGTTTATATACTCCATGAACGTTTCCGAAAGCAGCAGCAATAGTAAATTTATCTGATACTTTCATCAGCTCTTCATAAGCATAAGCAACCTCTTCTGGTTGAGTATATAATTTTGAGCTATCAACACCTGAGTTGTCAACACCATCTTCTTCACCTCCTGTGATACCTAACTCAATCTCAAGAGTCATCCCCATTTTACTCATTCTATCTAAATATTTTTTAGAGATTTCGATGTTTTCTTCAATCGGTTCTTCAGACAAGTCTAACATGTGTGAGCTGTAAAGCGGTTTTCCTGTTTGTTTGAAGAATTCCTCTCCAGCATCAAGCAAACCGTCTATCCAAGGAAGTAGATTTTTTGCACAGTGGTCTGTGTGTAAAATCACTGTAGCACCATAAAGTTCAGCCAAAGTATGAATATGTTTTGCTCCTGCTACAGCACCAGCAATAGCTGCTCTTTGGTTTTCATTTGAAAGGCCTTTTCCTGCATTAAAAGCAGCACCTCCGTTAGAGAATTGAATAATTACCGGAGCTTTCAACTTTGCTGCAGTTTCCAGAACTCCGTTTATTGAACTTGAACCTACTACGTTTACAGCAGGAAGTGCAAACCCTTTTTGTTTTGCGTAATTAAAAATCTTTTGAACTTCATCTCCGGTTGCTACTCCCGGCTTAATGTTATGACTCATAGTGTTGCTTTTAAGTTTAAAGTAAAGGCAAAAGTAATAAAAATTTCGGATTATGAATATCTATTTCTAATAGTTGTTTTTTGAGCTCAGATTTATATTTCTATAACCTTTTAAAGTTTTTTAAAGTTCGAACTAAAATCATATATTTGTAGCTTGATAATTAAAAATTTATTCATTATGTCTAAAGGATTTTTTAACGTTCCAAAGGCTGTAAACGACCCTGTAAAATCGTATGCAAAAGGAACTCCCGAAAGAGAAGCTGTATTAAAAGCTTATAAAGAAATGTGGAATGCTCAGGTTGATGTTCCGCTATATATAGGAGGAAAAGAAATCAGAACCGGAAACACCAAAAATCTTTCTGCTCCACACGATCACAAACATATTGTAGGAAAATATCACTTAGCTGAAAAAAATCATATCGAAGAAGCTATCGCTACGGCTTTGATAGCTCGTGAGAAATGGGCAAACACTTCATGGGAACACAGAGCTTCTGTTTTCTTGAAAGCCGCTGAGCTTATCTCAGGACCATACAGAGCAAAAATCAATGCAGCTACTATGATTGCACAGTCAAAAACAGTTCACCAAGCTGAAATTGATGCAGCTTGTGAATTGATTGACTTTTTGCGTTTCAACGTAGAATATATGACTCAAATCTATAAAGACCAACCTATTTCTGATTCTTCGACTTGGAACAGAGTAGAGTATCGTCCGCTAGAAGGATTTGTGTATGCTATCACTCCGTTTAACTTTACTGCAATTTCAGGAAACCTACCGTCATCGGCTGCCCTAATGGGTAACGTAGTGGTTTGGAAGCCTGCTGCTACTCAAATTTATTCGGCTAACGTAATTGTTGAAATCTTCAAAAAAGCAGGTTTACCTGATGGAGTTATCAACGTAGTTTACGGAAACTCATCCATGATTAGCGATGTTGTTTTAACTCACAGAGAATTAGCCGGAGTTCACTTTACAGGCTCAACCGGAGTATTCAACAGTATCTGGAAAACTATCGGAAACAACATTTCTAATTACAAATCATACCCAAGAATTGTTGGAGAAACTGGAGGAAAAGACTTCGTAATTGCTCATCCAAGTGCTGATGTAAAAGCATTAGCTACAGGATTAGTAAGAGGTGCTTTTGAATTCCAAGGACAAAAATGTTCTGCTGCCTCAAGAGCTTATATTCCTCAAAGCTTGTGGAATGAAACCAAAGAATTGATGTTGGCTGATTTAGCTTCTATCAAAATGGGTTCACCTGAAGATTTAGATAATTTCGTAACTGCTGTAATCTCAGAAGAGTCATTCGACAAATTAGCAGGATTTATTGACAGAGCAAAACAAGATGCTGATGCAGAAATCATCGCAGGTGGAAAATATGATAAATCTGTAGGATACTTTATCGAGCCTACGATTATCTTGACTACGAATCCAAAATATGTAACTATGGAAACCGAACTTTTCGGACCTGTACTTACTATTTACGTATATGATGACAACAAATGGGAAGAAACGCTTGAATTAGTTGATTCTACTTCAGAATATGCGTTAACAGGAGCTGTTTTCTCTCAAGACAGATATGCTATTGAAGTAGCTTCTCAGAAACTTCAAAATGCAGCCGGAAACTTCTACATCAACGACAAACCAACCGGAGCCGTTGTAGGAAATCAACCGTTTGGAGGAGCTAGAGGCTCTGGAACAAACGACAAAGCTGGTTCTGCTTTGAATTTACTTCGTTGGGCTTCTGTAAGAACCATCAAAGAAACTTTAGTACCACCAACAGATTATAGATATCCGTTTTTAGGATAAAAATTACAAAAAGGCTTTCGTTTTGAAAGCCTTTTTTATTTCATTATTAAAGTTCATTTTTTTTCATACATTTGGTACTTTAATTTTTTTCAACATTATGGAAAATATCAAAGATTATGTAAATACTCACAAAGACCGATTCCTTTCGGAACTTGTAGAGCTCTTAAAAATTCCCTCGGTAAGTGCTGATTCTGCTTACTCACAAGATGTAATCAATACGGCAGAAGCTGTTAAAAAAAGTCTTGAAAAAGCAGGTTGCGATTTTGTCGAATTGTGCGAAACTCCCGGTTATCCGATTGTTTACGGAGAAAAAATCATCGATAATAACCTACCCACTGTTCTCGTTTACGGACATTATGATGTTCAACCACCAGACCCAATCGACTTGTGGGATTCTCCACCTTTTGAACCCGTAATTAAACCTACCTCTATACATCCTGACGGAGCTATTTTTGCTCGTGGCGCTTGTGATGACAAAGGACAAATGTATATGCATGTCAAAGCTTTTGAATACATGATTCAAAACAATTGCCTGCCATGTAACGTAAAATTCATGATTGAAGGTGAAGAAGAAGTTGGTTCATCAAGTTTGTCTTGGTTCGTAAAAAGAAATCAAGATAAACTGAAAAATGACGTGATTTTGATTTCCGATACCGGAATGATTTCTAACTCTCAACCTTCTATCACTACCGGACTTAGAGGTCTTAGCTATGTAGAAGTAGAAGTTACAGGACCAAACCGAGACTTGCATTCAGGTCTTTATGGAGGTGCTGTGGCTAACCCAATCAATATTTTGGCACAAATGATTGCTTCACTACATGACGAAAACAATCATATTACTATTCCTGGTTTCTATGACAAAGTAGAAGAACTATCTCAGGAAGAAAGAGCCGAAATGGCAAAAGCCCCTTTCTCTCTCGATAACTATAAAAAAGCTTTGGATATCGAAGATGTTCACGGAGAAACAGGTTATGTAACCAACGAAAGAAACTCAATCCGTCCGACTCTTGATGTAAACGGAATTTGGGGTGGTTATACAGGTGAAGGAGCAAAAACCGTAATTGCTAGTAAAGCCTTTGCTAAAATCTCAATGCGATTAGTGCCTAATCAAGATTGGGAAGAAATAACCGAATTGTTTGCAAAACATTTCGAAAGCATTGCTCCAAAATCAGTAAAAGTAAAAGTGACTCCTCATCACGGAGGACAAGGCTACGTAACTCCTATAGATAGCATCGGTTATCAAGCGGCTCATAAAGCTTATCAAGATACGTTCGGAGTGTCTCCGATTCCGGTTCGTTCTGGAGGAAGTATTCCGATTGTAGCATTGTTTGAGCAAGAATTAAAATCAAAAACAATTCTAATGGGCTTTGGGCTTGACAGTGATGCAATTCACTCTCCAAATGAACACTTTGGCGTATTCAATTACTTGAAAGGCATTGAGACGATTCCGTTGTTTTATAAATATTTCGTAGAGTTATCGAAGTAATAAGACCTAAACAACCCTTTGATTTTAACTCATTTAGAATACTAAAATAATCACAATAGTTGCGAAGTAAATAAAATTTTGTATCTTTGCACCATTATTTACCGAAAGTTAAATGAAGAGGCACGACTATCGTGCCTCTTTTCATAGAAAATATAGTAAAAATGTTCAAGCAGAAAGTACTCGAATTAATTGAAAAAGGCTTAGAGGAAAAACCCTCTATTTTCCTTATTGATTTAAGCATATCCGACGGAAACAAAATCAACATCACTCTTGACGGAGACTCAGGAGTTACCCTTCAGGATTGCATCGATATCAGTCGAGCTGTAGAACATAATCTGGATAGAGAGGAAGAAGATTTTTCTCTTGAAGTAGCTTCAGCAGGAGCCACTTCACCTTTACTTCAGATAAGACAATACAAAAAAAATGTAGGCAGAATCCTAAGCGTAAAGAAAAACGATAACACAAGCATCGAAGCTGAACTTACAGAAGCTAATGATGAATTTATCGTTTTGGAATGGGAATCTAGAGAGCCTAAAAAAATAGGCAAAGGAAAAGAAACTGTACAGAATCGAGTTGAAGTTCCTTATGGAGACATAAAAGAAGCAAAGGTTGTAATAGTATTTTAAAAAAGAAACATAAAGTCGTATGGAAAATATTGCATTAATCGAGTCATTCTCAGAGTTTAAAGACGACAAACTCATTGACAGAGTAACGCTTATGGCAATTTTGGAAGAAGTTTTCAGAGCCGCATTAAAGAAAAAATACGGTTCAGACGACAACTTCGACATCATCATAAATCCGGACAAAGGAGATATGGAAATCTGGAGACGTAGAGAGATTGTAGAGGATGATGACCTAGAAGATGAGAACGAACAAATTGCTCTTTCCGAAGCCCAAAAAATCGAGCCTGACTTTGAGGTAGGTGAAGAAGTTTCAGAAGAGGTAAAATTGATCGATTTAGGTAGAAGATCTATTTTGGCGTTGCGTCAGAACTTGATTGCTAAAATCCACGAACATGACAACACCAACCTTTATAAACAATTTAAAGATTTAATTGGTGATATTTATTCTGCAGAAGTACACCACGTTCGTCATAAAGCTGTAATTTTGCTTGATGACGAAGGAAACGAAATTGTACTTCCGAAAGAAAAACAAATTCCGTCTGACTTTTTCCGTAAAGGAGATAACGTAAAAGGAATTATTGAAGATGTAGAATTAAAAGGTAACAAACCTCAAATCATTATGTCTAGAACTTCAGAAAAGTTCTTAGAGAAATTGTTTGAGCAAGAAATCCCTGAGGTTTTCGACGGATTGATTACGATTAAAAAAGTAGTTCGTATTCCGGGTGAAAAAGCAAAAGTAGCAGTAGATTCTTATGATGATAGAATTGACCCTGTTGGAGCTTGTGTCGGGATGAAAGGTTCTCGTATTCACGGAATCGTTCGTGAGTTAGGAAACGAAAACATTGACGTTATCAACTATACGACAAATATGCCGTTGTATATCACAAGAGCTTTGAGCCCTGCAAAGGTATCTTCGGTTAAAATTGACGAAGAAAACAAAAGAGCTGAAGTGTTCTTGAAAGTAGAAGAAGTTTCTAAAGCTATCGGAAAATCAGGACACAACATTCGTTTGGCTGGTATGTTAACCGGTTATGAATTAGATGTAATTCGTGAAGGTCTGGCTCCGGATGAAGAAGATGACGTAGAATTGACAGAATTCTCTGACGAAATTGATGGCTGGATTATTGATGAATTTGCAAAAATTGGTCTTGACACAGCACGAAGCATACTAAAACAAGATGTGGCAGACCTTGTAAGAAGAACTGACCTGGAGGAAGAAACCATCAGAGAAGTAATAAGAATACTCAAAGAAGAATTTGAGGATTAAAAATATTTTTGAATTAAAAAACTAAAAAGTCGAAATAACCCAATAGCACAAAGTTATCAGGTTAAATTAGAAAATTAAGGATTATATGTCTGAAAGAAAGCCAACAAGATTAAATATGGTTCTAAAGGAAT
>JBEBUB010000049.1:0-11907 GCA_040393445.1 Flavobacterium beibuense | reverse complement strand
CCTAAAAATCCGGCTAAAAACAACATGGTTCCGATAATCATCGTAGTTAAAGCTATATAAAACCACGGATTGTTAGTAACCAAAGTATAAGGCAGATGATTGTATAAACGATATAATTTCGATACTCCTATATATAAAGCAGCACCAAAACCAATAATAAACATGAATACTCCCAAGGCTCCAAAAAGATGCATGGGTTGTTTCCCGAATTTGGATAAAAACCAAATCGTGATTAAATCTAAGAATCCGTTGATAAATCTGTTCATTCCAAATTTTGTTTTCCCGTATTTTCGGGCTTGGTGAGCGACAACTTTTTCGGTGATTTTGTGATAGCCTGCATTTTTAGCCAATACAGGAATATAACGATGCATTTCTCCCGAAACCTCAATGTTTTTTACGACCTCTTTTCGATAAGCCTTGAGTCCGCAATTAAAGTCGTGAAGTTTCACTTTCGAGGTTCTTCGAGCAGCCCAATTAAAGATTTTCGAAGGAAGATTTTTCGACAAAACCGAATCAAATCTTTTCTTCTTCCAACCCGAAACCAAATCAAAATGCTGATTTTTTATCATCTGATACAACTCCGGAATCTCATCAGGACTGTCTTGTAAATCTGCATCCATCGTGATGACCACCTCTCCTTCTGCTTTGGCAAAACCTAAATGTAAAGCTTGTGACTTCCCGAAATTTCGTTGAAAACGAAAACCTTTTACGTTGGAATTCTCTTGAGCTAATTCCGAAATGAGTTGCCAAGAACTATCTGTACTACCATCGTCAATAAAGAGAATTTCATACGAGAAACCATTTTGGTTCATCACAGTGACAATCCAATCGTGGAGTTCTCTCAAAGATTCCTCTTCGTTTAAAAGTGGTATGACAACAGATATATTCATTATACAGTTTGAGGCTTGTCTTTTTTAGTGAATGCTCCTAAAATAAGTGAAGTAATGATTCCGATTATGGCGTAAATCACAATGGTTGACGGAATCGAATAGAAAGAACCCATCCATTCTTTGGTTTTCACCAATTGATCTTCTATATTTTCGACAGAAGCTACTTCGTCTTCCATAGCTCCTTGAGACAACATTGAATTTCTTTGATGTAAAGCTATTTCTCGCATTTTATCAATAGTTTGGTCAACAAACTCAGGGAACATATAGTTGAAAATCAAATTGAAAACACTATAAACCAAGGCTGCAACAACCGTAGTAGCTGTCCCGATTCTTAGAACTTCAGAAAACGAAACATAACCTTCATTATATTTATTTTTATAGGTCGAAATAGCAAGAAAAATAAAAATTACCGGAAAAGCTACATAATTCAACAAGCTGATAAGGATGCCTAAATTAGGATTTTTGACTCCATCGACATCAAGTTTGTAAAGAACTAAAAATTCAATAATCATTAGCACTCCGAATAATAATCCGTAAAAAACAGCCGATTTTAAAAAATTGGATTTCATTAAAATAACGTATAAAAATTACTAATTGGCAAATATACGAATTCCTCTTTCAAGGCTGTGAACTACAAATAAAAAAACCTCTGAAATTTCAGAGGTTTTTAGTTTTTATCTATAAATCTTATTGTATAAATCTTGGTATTTACCCAAAATGATTTTACGTTTAAGTTTCATTGTCGGAGTAAGGTGTCCGTCATCGATAGACCAGATATCCGGAGTAAGTTCGAACTTTTTCACTTGTTCCCAATGTCCGAAGTTTTTATTGATTGCATCAATTTCTTCTTGGATTCTTTGGATAACTTTCGGGTTTGAAACTACCTCTTCATTGGTTGTTCCGATTTCGTAACCTTTTAGAGCAGCCCAATTTTTCAAAAACTCAAAACTTGGTTGAATGAATGCAGCCGGCATTTTTTCGCCTTCTCCAATCACCATTACTTGTTCAATAAAACGAGATTGTTTCATCATGTTTTCGATAATCTGAGGTGCTACATATTTTCCTCCTGATGTTTTGAACATTTCTTTTTTACGGTCTGTGATTCTCAAGAAACCATCTTTGTCGATTTCTCCTATATCACCTGTATGAAAATAACCACCTTTAACTGCTTCATCGGTTTTTTCTTCATCTTTATAATAACCCATCATTACATTTGGCCCTTTACAAAGAATTTCACCGTCTTCAGCAATTTTTACTTCAACATTATCAAGAATTTTCCCTACGGTTCCTACTCTGAAACCTCCATTTCTCATGTCATTTACAGCAATTACAGGCGAAGTTTCTGTAAGCCCATAACCTTCCATAACCGGAATTCCAGCAGCTGTGAAAACTCTTGTCAATCTTGGTTGCAAAGCAGCACTTCCCGAAACCAAAAGTTTAAGTTCGCCACCTAAAGCTTCTTGCCATTTACTGAAAATAAGTTTTTTGGCAATTTTTAATTTAAATTCATACCAAGCTCCTTTAGCTCCATAAGGTTCAAATTCAAAACCTAAATCCAAAGCCCAGAAAAATAGTTTTTTCTTAATTCCGGTAAGATCTGCTCCTTTAGCATAGATTTTATCAAACACTTTTTCGAGTAACCTCGGAACCACCGTCATTACATTTGGTTTTACTTCTTTGAGGTTATCACTAATTTTCTCGATGCTTTCTGCATAATAAACCGATACGCTAAAATATTGATACAGATACAGAATCATTCTTTCAAAAATATGGCAAATCGGTAAAAAGCTCAAACTTCTGTATTGTCCTGTTTCAAAAGGCACTCTTGGAGCACTTGCTAATACGTTTGAAATGATATTTTTGTGAGTCAGCATTACTCCTTTAGGTCTTCCTGTAGTTCCGGAAGTATAAATAAGCGTAGCTAAATCATCGGTTTTAACCGAATCTTTTCTAGCTTCAACTTCATTCTGATTAGATGCATCTGCCCCTAGCTCTAAAAGTTCTTTCCAGTTTTTGCAGCCTGGAATTTCATCAAAAGAATAAATATCTTTTAAAAGCGGAATATTAGATTTTACACTATTTAGTTTGTCGAAAACTTCTTTGTCTGAAACAAAACACAAAACCGATTCAGAGTGATTCAAAATAAATTGATAATCTTCTTCAGAAATTGTAGGATAGATTGGCACATTTTGAGCTCCTGTCTGTAGAATCCCGATATCCATAATGTTCCATTCGGTTCGGTTTGTAGAAGAAATAACCGCTATCTTTTGGTCTTTTTGAATTCCTAATCGAAGTAGAGCTCTCGAAATTGCATTGGCTTGGTCTATATATTCTTGAGTCGAAGTTTTAACCCAAACTCCATTTTTCTTGGTTACTAAGGCTGCATCAAGTTTATGATTTTCAAACTGATGATAAGGAAAATCAAATAATCTAGTAATTTGTTTCATAAGGTAGTAGGGTGTAATTTTTAATTCATAAATAATAATAAAAATTTAGAGTTTCTTGATTCCGAATTGAATCATTCTCAACTTTCATAAGTGCTAAGGTAGTATATTTTCTTTTAATAGTACAATCGCAAACTATTCATTTCACAAAATTTAACTTCTTTTGCATTTTATATAAAATCATAACATTTTCTCAAAACACCATAAACACCTCTTTTTTATTATAATTTCAACGTAAAAAAGACTTTTGACTTTCAGAGGAAAAGACTTACCTTTGCGACACTTTTTAATAAAACAAATCTTGAGTACTTCTGCCCTATCTGTAAAACGCATTATTTCTGATTTCAAAGAAATTACAAAGTTTCGTTTGGCTGCCAGTGTGGTATTTTCATCTCTCGCAGGTTTTTTACTCGGAGTTTATGAATTTAATCAAGACACTTGGCTAACGATTTTAATGTTAGCAATAGGTGGATATTGCTTAGTTGGCTCTTCGAATGCCTTTAATCAAATTATCGAAAAAGACACTGATTTGCTTATGGACAGAACCAAAAATCGTCCGGTTCCGTCTAAGCGAATGACTCCAAAAACGGCTTTTATTATCGCTAGTTCACTCACTATTTTAGGATTAGTAATTCTTTATAACATCAACCCAAAAACAGCGATGTTTGGGGCAATTTCAATATTTTTATACACTTGTGTTTACACTCCGTTAAAGACTTTAACTCCACTTTCTGTATTTGTTGGGGCTTTTCCGGGAGCTATTCCATTTATGTTAGGCTGGGTAGCTGCAACGGGGGGTTTCGGTATTGAAGCCGGAACACTTTTTTTGATACAGTTTTTCTGGCAATTCCCACATTTTTGGGCAATTGGCTGGTTTTTGTTTGATGATTATAAAAAAGCTGGCATTTTCATGCTCCCTACAGGAAAACAAGACAAAGGAACGGCCATTCAAATCATATTCTATACAGTCTGGACAGTATTAATTTCTATTGCTCCTGTTATCGGATATTATAAAGAAGGTATTTTAGGAAGATTATATATTACTCCTGCTTCGGCCGTGATTATTGGATTATTAGGCGTTTGGATGCTATATCACGGATTCAAACTCTATAAAAAAAGAGATACAAAAACAGCACGAACACTTATGCTGGTGAGTGTGTCGTTTTTGACACTTTTGCAAATTGTATATGTGCTAGACAAGTTTTTATTCCGATAAGGAGTTCTTAATACTATAAAAACAAAAAAATATGAAGCCAATTTTTGACGACTATCAAAGAAAAGCCAAATCATACAAAACGATGCTTTGGGTAGCCATGATTAGTATGTTTATGATGTTTGCAGGACTTACCAGTGCTTATATCGTGAGTAAATCAAGACCCGATTGGCTTAAAGAATTTGAACTACCGGTTGCTTTTTTGATTAGCACTTTGGTGATTATCATTAGCAGCTTCACCTTTCATCTTGCTGTAAAAGCGATTAAAGCAAATGATAGAGCCAAAACCACCTCTTTTTTATGGATTACTTTTGGTTTAGGAATCGCTTTTGTCGTATTGCAATTTACAGGGTTCAGTCAAATTGTTCAGAACGGGTATTTCTTTACAGGCTCTGAAAGCAATGTGACAACCTCCTTTATATATATAGCAACCATTATGCACCTGGTGCACTTGTTTGCTGGTCTGATTTCGCTTATTGTCGTAATTTATAATCATTATAAACAAAAATACAACTCTGGCCAACCGCTTGGAATTGAGCTGAGTGCAATGTTTTGGCACTTTCTTGATTTTTTATGGTTGTATTTGTTTTTATTTTTATATTTCTTCAAATAAGAAAAAAAACATACATTTGACAAATTTTTTATTTTAGCAAAAAATTATGGGAACAACAGCTACTTCAACTGTTCAAGGTAAAGTTTGGGAAGGCGGTAATGAGCCAATGGGGGCAAGTTATGGAAAACTAATGATGTGGTTTTTCATCCTGTCTGATGCCCTTACATTTACAGGATTCTTAATTTCTTATGGCTTTATGAGGTTTAAATTCTTAGAGATTTGGCCAATAGCCGATGAGGTGTTCAACCACTTTCCGTTTTTCCACGGAGATCATCCGATGTACTTTGTTGCATTGATGACTTTCATCCTTATCTTCTCGTCTGTAACTATGGTTTTGGCTGTAGATGCAGGGCACCAAGGGAAGAAAAACAAAGTTGTAACTTATTTAGCTCTAACCATCGTTGGAGGTCTTTTCTTCGTAGGCTCACAGGCTTATGAGTGGACAAACTTCATCAGAGGAAGCTACGGAGCTGTTGAAACTAAAGGTGGAGCAATCCTACAGTTTGTTGACACAGAAGGACATCGTGTCGCTTTGGCTGATTTTGCAAAACCAATAGCTTCTGAAAGAGTTCACAATACAAAAAGTAGAGGGATTTGGTTTACTGAAGAAGGAACACAATCTACTTTTACAACTCAAGAAGTTATCGAAGGTTTAAAAGCTAACCCTAACGTATTAGTCAGAACAGAGTTTATCTATAGAGGAACTGAAGAGCAGCTAGCTGATAAAACAATTCACCCTGAATTAAATAAAGAAAAACACAAAGTAATCCTTACTCGTGAGGCTTCCTTAGAAAGAGTACAAGATGCTGTTTTGGTTGTTGAAGGAGCTAATCTTATCAGAAACGAATACGGAAACAAATTATTTGCTAACTTGTTCTTCTTTATTACAGGTTTCCACGGATTCCACGTTTCTATTGGTATTCTTTTGAACATCATCATTTTCATCAATGTTCTTTTAGGAACTTATGAAAGAAGAGGAACCTATGAAATGGTAGAAAAAGTAGGTCTTTACTGGCACTTTGTTGACCTTGTTTGGGTATTCGTATTTACTTTCTTCTATTTGGTATAATTTAATTGCAATAAAAAAGATATGGCACACGCTCACGCATCAAACACAAAAAGAATCTGGAACGTATTCTGGATACTTTCTGCACTAACAATAGTGGAAGTTATTTTGGGTATTTATAAACCCGCAGCTATACACCATTCAGTATTATTAGGAACAACTCCTCTAAACTGGATATTCATCATCCTGACTATCGTAAAAGCCTACTATATCGTTTGGGCATTCATGCACATGGAAGGCGAAAAAGCATCTTTACGTTGGTCTGTTGTCGGAACAACCGTATTTTTGATTATTTACATAGTTGTTCTTTTCTTAATCGAAGCTGTTTATGTAGGAGACGTATTACACGGTCCGAAATCAGTAAGTAGATGGATATTCTAATATAGATATTAAACAAACAAAAAGGCAGTCTTAGTACTGCCTTTTTTTGTACCTTTGCGAAAGTTTCTGATTTGCTGGAATTATGAAAAAGGGTGTTATCATTTTTTTCTTATTTGTGCTGCCTATAGCAGCTTATTTATTTTTTGCTTCGGGTGTAAATAATTTTACTACACTTCCTACCATTACCCCAGAAGTAAACGAACTCCCTGAGTGGGAATCGTTGAGCGGAGAACCTGTCAAACTTCAAGATAAAATTACGGTTTTAGGCTTTTTGGGCTCTAATCTTTATGAGCTTGAAAACAAAGAGAGCTTGAAAAACTTTGTTCAGCTTATCTACAACAAAAACCAAACCTTCCAAGATTTTCAAACCATTATGGTGGTTCCTATTGATGCTAAAGCAAAAGTAGATGAACTTATTTATGAATTTGATTGGAAAAGAGTCGGAGATATTACAGATTGGAAATTCGTTTTTGCTTCACACGAAGAAATTCAAAACTATTATAACACGTTAGGGCTTATAGGCAACCTAGACCAATATTCAGGCACTTCAAATGTGTATATTTTGGATAAATCCAGAAACCTAAGAGGCCGTAAAGGCAAAAACAAAAAAGGAACCGAAGAATACAAAGAAGGTTATTCTATTATCTCTCCTGCTGAGCTTAAAAACGAAATGGAAGATGATTTTAAAATCATTTTATACGAATATAGAGCAGCCTACAAACGTAACCAGCCTAAAAGAGAAATATAAATGAAAAACAAATCTTATATCGGAATTAGTTTAATCATTTTGGTTTTCGGAATTATCTTTATTCCGGAAATCGTAGAACGCTATCAAAACAGCGAAATCGTAAAATCTGATAGACTGAACAGACCAATTCCGTCAAAAAAGAAAAGCGGACTCGTAGAGATGGCAGATGTGCCATCTTTCACGCTTACTACACAAGATAACCAGACGCTAAGCAATACAGATTTAATCGGGAAAGTATATGTGTTGGAATTCTTCTTTTCGACCTGCCCTACGATCTGCCCGATTATGAACGAAAATATGAAAATCGTGGAAAAGAAATTTTCAGACAATAAAGATTTTGCGATTGTCTCTATCACGATAAACCCAAAATATGACACTCCTAAGGTTTTAAAAAGCCATGCTGAGCATTTGGGAATCACTTCAGAAAATTGGCATTTTTTGACAGGAACTCAAGATTATATCCATTCACTTGCTAAGAGATTTAATCTTTATGTAGGCGAAAATAAAGAAGTACCTGGTGGGTTTGAACATTCTGGGCTTTTCGCTTTAATAGATAAAGAAGGAAAAATTCGTTGTAGAACAGATAAATTCGGAAATCCGATTCTGTATTATTCCGGTTTAAACTATTTAGACGAAGACGGATTCGAAGAAGATTCTTTCGGAGAATTTAAACCGGGTATAGACAACATTATTGAAGACATTGAAAAACTTTTAAACGAATAAAAATGAGTACTCCAGAGGTTATCGAAAAAAAATACAACAAATGGATTGTTGTCTTATCTATAATTATTCCTTTAGCCGTAGCAGCACTATTCAGAATTAAACTTTCTGATTTCGGAATCGACGTAAAACCGCTTTCGTTCTTGCCTCCGATTTATGCAACCATCAACGGAATAACAGCAGTATTGTTAGTGTTTGCTGTAAAAGCTATCAAAAACGGAAACCGCTCTCTACACGAAAGATTAGTGAAAACAGCCATAACTTGTTCTGTATTGTTTTTGCTCATGTATGTGGCCTATCACATGACCTCAGACTCTACACCTTATGGTGGTGAAGGAGCTTTGAAATACGTTTATTTGTTTGTCCTGATTACACACATTATCCTCTCTATCATAATCATCCCATTTGTTCTGATAACTTACGTAAGAGGATTATCAGGGAATTTTGAAAAGCACAGAAAAATTGCAAAAATCACTTTCCCACTTTGGTTGTATGTGGCTGTAACCGGAGTTATTGTTTATTTGATGATATCACCTTATTATGTTTACTAAAAAGTCTTTTTTCTATACTCTTTTTTCTATACTCTTTTTTCTGTTTTCATTAGAAAGCCAAGCTCAATGTGCTATGTGTAGAGCCGTTTTAGAAAGCGAAGAAGGCGGAGTAAAAGCAGAAGCCATCAATGATGGAATTGTTTACCTAATGGCTCTTCCGTATATTCTAGTGGGTTTAGTTGGGTATGCGATTTATAAGATAAGAACGAAGAAGAATTAATTTCGTATTCATAAAATACTCAAAAAGAGAATTTTCCTTACACCTCATCCCCTCTCAGGATTCTATATTGTTTTCTAGCTTCAATAAAATAAATACTATCCTGATGGTTAAAAATCACTTTTTCGTATAGCTCTTTCGCTTTCTCTGGATTGTCTAAATACTTGTTATAAATCTCAGCCGAAAAGAAAAGTGCTTCATCTAAATAAATTCCGTCTGAGAATCGGGTGATTATTGCTTCATAATGTTCTAAAGCTTTTAGATAATCTTTTTGTTTTTCCAAGATTTTCCCGATTCTCAGATGGGTCACCGCTTCGATATCTTCGCCTTTATGTTCTTGTAGAATTTGGTTGAATTCCGCTAAGGCTAATTCATTTTTGTTTTTATAGAGATAGAAATCAGCTTTCGCAAATTTATTCAAAGCTGTATAAAGCGAATCACCTTTGTTGTCATTAATCAGCAAATGCAACTCCAAAGCATCATTAGCAATCAATTGCGAAAATGAGGTTTTCAGAACCGAAAGCTGTTTCAATGCCCAAGGAAAATCACCTTTGTAGTAACTCGTTTTAGCTACTTTTAAACTAGCCTGATGACCCACTTCGTGATTTTTTAAGTCGTTTTCAATTTGAGAATAATAAATGAGAGCCTGATTATATTTTTCTTCATACAAAAACATATCAGCTAATTCCATTTTTATTTCCGCTTGTTGAAACGGGTTCAGCGGAAGCTTTAGAATATCATTCAGAATTTGTTGTGCCTCTTTCGGGTTGTCGAGATTAAATCCTGTAAACCTAGCTTGAAGTATCTGTAAATCGACCGAATAAGCTGATTTCCCGAAATGGCTCAAAAGGTTTACGATGTCTGTTTTGATTGTTGGATAATCTTTAGGCAAAGCCGTTTTTATTCTAATTTCCATAAGATAGGTTTGACCAAAAAGTTGCATTTCCATATCTTGGGAATTCTCCAGAATAAAATTCAAAATATCTTTTGTAAGTAGATAATTTTCTTCTTCAAAAGCAAGATCAGCTAGATTCATAAGTCCATCAAAAGAATCCGGAAAACGTTTGAATATTGCTTTCTCTTGTATGAAAGCTCTATCATATTGCTTTTGTTGAACAAAAAACCAACTCAAAAATTCATTCCACATTACCTCTTGATTTTTTTGAGCTCTTAAAAGCAACGCTTTTCTGAGTAAATCTGAAAAACCAAACGTATCATCTTCGTTCATAAACATTGTAAAATGTTGTTGCACCACCATCATAGCTGTTGGTGTAGAACCTGCATAGTTCAGATAAGAATCAATCATTTTTTCAATATCTCCGAGTTGCCCATAAATTCGAGCTTTTTGGAAGTCAAAATTAAAGCGATCAGTTTGTTTAGTGGCTGTGTCATAAACTTGTAAAGCCTTTTCTAATAAAGATTTTTGCTCAAAGGCATAAGCAATCCCGCTAGAGTAGTTCACATTTTCAACAGAAGCATCAATCGCCTTCCGATAATATTCCTCTGCTTTTTCTTTGTTGTTCTGAAGTTGGTAATTATAGCCCATTTCAACCAACAAATTAGGCTGACTGTTTTTTTGGTTTATTCGGGCTTCGAGAAGTTTTTCAGCTTTTTCATATTGTTGTAACTCCTGATGACAAGCTACCAAACGAGTAAAAAAGGTCAAATTACTTGGAGCTGATTTGTATAGTTCTTCATAAGCAATAAGGGCTTTATCAAACTCACCTTTGCTGAAATATTCTTTTGCCAATTCATCATTTTGAGCTGATACCAAAAAAGAAATAAATAACCCTACAACTACTAAAAACGCCTTCATAAACAAGTTTTTGAATTACAAAAATAAGAGAAAAAGCGGGTTAAAAAAATGTTTTGTACAACACTCCTTTTTCTAAACCGTTTTCTAGTTAAAAACTTTATAATTTTACTGAAAATCAAAAACCTTTTGTTACCTTTGCCCCCGAAAAAATACTCTGAGAGGAAAAATTTGAACTGATTGCAACCTCTATAAAAAATGCTAAAGCAGTGTTTTATATACTCCCCTTTAGCCTTTTTTCGGTTTGCTTCCTTTTTAAAATTCACTTTCAGAACATAACTGAATTTTATTTTTAAAAATTTTTATTATGTCATATCTATTTACTTCGGAGTCTGTAAGCGAAGGACATCCGGACAAAATTGCTGACCAAATCTCTGATGCTTTAATTGACAATTTCTTAGCCTTTGATCCAGAATCTAAGGTTGCCTGTGAAACTTTAGTAACTACAGGACAAGTGATTTTAGCCGGAGAAGTTAAATCAAGTATCTATCTCGATGTGCAACAAATCGCTCGTGATGTAATCAAAAAAATTGGTTACACCAAAGGCGAATATATGTTTGATGCCAACTCTTGTGGTGTGCTTTCTGCTATTCATGAGCAATCACAAGACATCAATCAAGGGGTAGACAAAGTAAACAAAGAAGAGCAAGGAGCCGGTGACCAAGGAATGATGTTTGGTTATGCCACCAACGAAACCAAAAATTATATGCCTTTGGCTCTTGATATTTCTCATAAACTGCTTCAAGAGTTGGCTGAAATCCGTAGAGAAAATTCAGCTATCACTTATTTAAGACCGGATGCTAAAGCTCAGGTGACTTTGGTGTATGATGACAACAACAAACCTGTTAGTATCGACACTATCGTAGTTTCGACCCAACATGACGAGTTTGCAGACGAAGCAACGATGCTTTTAACCATAAAAAAAGACATCATCAACATCTTGATTCCGAGAGTTATCGAGAAAAATCCGGATTACAAACATTTGTTTACCGATAAGATAAAATATCACATCAACCCAACCGGGAAATTCGTTATCGGAGGACCTCACGGAGATACAGGTCTTACAGGAAGAAAAATTATTGTGGATACTTATGGCGGAAAAGGAGCTCACGGTGGTGGAGCCTTTTCAGGAAAAGATCCAAGTAAAGTGGATAGAAGTGCTGCTTATGCTACCCGACATATTGCTAAAAACCTAGTAGCCGCTGGTGTGGCTGACGAAGTTTTGGTTCAGGTTTCCTATGCTATCGGAGT
>JBEBUB010000048.1:0-11910 GCA_040393445.1 Flavobacterium beibuense | reverse complement strand
TCACACAAACTATAATCTGTAGGAGTCTCAATATCAGGTAATGGGAAAACTATTAGGTCGAAACTAGATACAGCAAAACATTCATACTCATTCTCCACTCTTACATAAATTGTTTGTTCGTTAGCTGTTTGATTCGTAAAAGAAGTTAAGTCTTCAATTTCATTCTCTCCATTTTCAGCTTCTTCCATCGATAAATGATATGTGAGTATATTATCGGACCCATCCAAAATCTCATCATTCATCGTAGTCAAATCAAATTCCATAAACCCATCTGTATCATCATCACACAACCCATAATCAGTTAACTCCGGAATTTCTGGTTTAGGACGAACTATCAAATTAACTGTAGCAAAACTAGGGCAGTCTTCACCTGATTCAGAAAACACTTTTATATACAGAGTCTGTGAATCTGCAATAGTATTCGTAAATTCTGTAATAGGGTCAATAGGATTTATATTATTCTGAGCATTTGCAAGAGTTAAATAAAATGATACATCTAACGAATCATCTCCTTCTGTAAGCTCTGTAACAACAGAAGTCAAATCAAATTCAGTAAAACCATCATCATCATTATCACAAGCTTCTACTGGAGTAGGTTCAGGTAGATTCACAGGGTCTGCTACCACCAGATCAAAACTAGTAATCTCAAGACAATCTCCTGAACCTACTCCAACCCAAATAGTTTGTGGATTAGTAACGTTCACATAGTTTTGAGGCACCATGATTTGATTTAACTCATTTTCAGCATCTTGTAAAGAATTATAATATGCCACTGGGAAATTTCCTGTGAAAATTTCATCATTCTTAGTTGTAAGATCAAATACCGTAAAACCATCTAAAATTCCATCATCATCACATAATACATAATCCTCAGGTTGAGTCAAAATAGGAGCATCGGCTACTATTAAATTAAAAGTTCTTACATCATAACATTCACTATTAAAATCCTGGACACGAACATAAATAGTTTGAGGATTAGAGATAGCCGGATATGCTGTAATTGCCGGATAAGGCGGAAGCCACTCTAGATTCATGATATTTTCAAGATCTTCCATAGACAAATGGAATGAAATATCAACATTCTCCGTTGGAGCAAGTGTTGCCTCAATCTCATCATATACTTGAGTTAAGTCAAAAATATTACTATTACATTGCACTAGATCTTCAGGTTCTCCTGCTTGAGTTTGCGGAACAATATCAATATAAACCGGAAAACGCTTAATAATATCGCCTGAACACGAGTGATAAACAGCTTCTGCTACATACACTGTAGATTCAGTTGTTGAAATATCTATGGTTAGATCATTACTAATTACTTCTCCATTATGATACCATGCAAAATCAACAATAGAAGGTCCATCCGGAGTAAATCTCCAAGCTTCATTCTGTGCAGACCAACTTCCTAAATCTCTTCCGGGAGGAGCATAACCTACAGTTCCTAACTCATTTTGAATACCTACAAGACCTCTACCGTTGTGCCAAGTCATACAAGGAGTACGATTCTGAATATATACCTCAACCACATTAGTTGTTTCATAAACCACAATCTGTGAGGTTTGTGTTCCAACATCTGTATTACAACTAAACTGTCCTACATCATACATATTGAATACTAATGTTCTACAAGGAGCCTCACCAATAATAGCATAATTTATAGAACGATTCGGTCCTGATGCACCAGCTGCTGCATTGGTATCTTGTAAAACTCCAAAAATAGCACTTGAATAAGGAAGTGATGTTGCTGTTGGTCCATAATGAGGTAAATAAGGGGTTGTATAAGGAGGATCAAAAACAAAACCTGCATTTGGATCTCCTGGCGTATATCTTCCTCCAGGCACATATCCAGCTACACTAAAAGTCAAAGCCCCGTTATCGGTTATCAACGCATGATTGTATAGATTACCAAAGAAACAAAAATCAAAACCTAATGTAATGAGTGGTGACCAATCATCATCTCCTGTAACCTCAATAAAAGCACCTCCCGTAAAAGGGAAAGGCGGAGCATAGTCTATCGGTTCTACACTATATACTGAAGTATCACCTACATCAAAATAGTCTGCAGTTAAAGTAAGTTCTATAGGATCGTCTCCTTCACAGAAAATATAAGGGCCAAACATAGCTTCACCTTCAAGACTATATACATCTGACTCAACTAAAGGACAACCCGGAGCTGGGTCAAAATCATATACCATCAAGTGTAATAGAACAACTGAATAACAATCCGGATTCCCTACTTCTTCTACCCTAACATAAATTATCTGATAATAAGGGCTTGAGCTATTCACATAAGAATTAGGGTTTGCAATGGCGTTTGTGTCATTATGAGCTGCTTCTTCGGTTGTGTGATAAGTAACCGTTACAGGGCTTGTATTCCCTGCTATAATTTGCGGAAGAGCACTGTTTAAGTTAAATGTAACAACTCCACTGTTTGCCGGGTCCAAATAGTTCGTAAGTGGGTTTGGAGTATTAGCTATAACACCGTGAATATGTAACTCTAATTCCTCTACAGTGAAACACCCATCCGCATTAGTTACTCTCACAAAAATAACTGCATCCCCACTCTGATAATTTTCAGGATTAGTTATAATACCTGTTCCCGTCTGAGCTCCAAGTGCAGTTTCATGATAAGTAACTGTACCTACTTCACCATTTAGAATCTCATCATTTTTAGTAGTTAAATCAAAAATTTCTAACCCATCTCCATCAATATCACAATTGCTGATATAAGGAGTCGGTTCTTGAACATTTGAAAGAGGAATAACTAAATTTAAAGGATACACTACAGCACATCCGGCATAAACCACTCTAACGTAAATAGTTGCACCTGAACTTTGATAGTTTTGAACATTCAAAATTGGATTCACTCCATTTTGAGCAGCTGTCTGAGTTTGGTGATAAGTAATTGTAGCTGTATCTCCATTCAGGATTTCTTCATTTTTAGTAGTTAAATTAAAAATCTCTAATCCATCTCCATTAATATCACAGTTACTTACATAAGGAGTAGGTTCTTGGACATTAGAGAGAGGAATAACTAGCTCTAAAGGAAAAACAACAAAACATTCATCTGTGCTTGTTATTCTTACAAAAATGGTTGTTCCATCACTTTCGTAGTTTTGCGGAGCATCTATAGGATCTGTGTTATCTAGAGCAGCTGTTTCTGTTTCATGATAAGTAACTGTTGCTGTATCGCCATTTAGGATTTCAGCGTTTTTGGTAGTCAAGTCAAAAACCTCCAACCCATCTCCGTTAAGATCACAGTTGCTTACATAAGGCGTTGGTTCTTGCACATTAAATAACGAAACAACCAAATTAAGAGAAGTGATAGCATAACATCCATCAGCATTCTCAACTCTTACATATACTGTCGTGTTTCCACTCTCATAGCTATCTGGAGTTGCTATAGCATTTGCTTCGTTTTCAGCATCTTCTTGACTTTCGTAATAAGTAACTGTGGCTGTTTCCCCGTTAAGGATTTCATCATTTTTGGTAGTCAAATCAAAAATTTGTACTCCGTTACCGTTAGCATTACATAAAACATAATCTGTAGGATCAACAATATCAGGTAATGCACTAGTTGTAACCGTAAAACTCATTACGTCAAAATCTAACGAATCTGTGTCGTGTTGTACACGAATCCAAATCTCAGCAGGAGTCCCTACCGTTACAACAAAAGGATTGGTAGTGTCTATTGCTTCGGCCGGGTCGCCATCATTTGCATCATCTTCTGAGTCGTAAAAGAATACCTGATAGTCATCTGAGTAGTCTTCCAGAATATCATCGACCAACAAAGAAAGATCAATACTTTCTGTAGTATTACCATCAACATCACAAAGCGTAATGCTCGTTGGCGGAGCAAACATGGCGGTTGATTTTTTACCATAATCAGATTTTTCTGAAGCATTACTTACTACAGAAAATAATCCCAAAAGCAGTCCAAAAATCGAAAAAGAATATTTTGTCATCATAACAACACTTTATAATAAGGGGCTAAATTTAAGCTTTTTTTATGAATCCACAACCCTTTGAACTCAAAAACACAGATTTAACACTTTTTAAACCCACTACTAAACACACAATAATCACCTGTTTCAAGAACAAAATAAAGGTTAAAAACAGCAAAACACACATTAAACAATACACCAATAAAAATAAACAATATTAAATACATATTTAATAAAATTAAAGCATATATTTGCATTATGAAATTTAACAATAAGAATTATGAACCCAAAACTTCCTATTATTTGTCCTAGTTGTGCTGAATCACTTTCGGTTTCTGAGCTTACTTGTTTACATTGTCAAACAAAAATTTCAGGACAATATGTGTTGCCTATTCTACTTCGGCTTTCTGAAGAAGAACAGCAGTTTATTCTCGAGTTTTTCCTCTCGAGTGGTAGTCTAAAAGAAATGGCTCAAAAGTTAGGCAATAGCTACCCGACTGTTCGTAACAAACTCGATGATATGATTGAAAAAGTAAAACAACTTAATCTGTAGTTTCATGAATTGGAAAATTATACTTAATCCGTTTGAAAAGCATTCCGAAAAAAACTTATTATTTTTCGGAAGCATCATGACTTTTTTGGGTTCTTTCATTGCTTATTTAACCAAAGCCCGTTTTGATGGAGTTATAGATATGCATGTTGTTGACCAGATCAGGTTTTTAGAGCCTTTATTCAACAACTTATTGAATACGTTATCCTTGTTTTTACTCTTCTTTTTACTTGGAAAAAGAATCAACAGCAAAACAAGATGGATTGACATTTTAAGCGTTTCTATTATTTCTAGAATTCCGTTTTATGTATTGCCACTATTCAATATTGAAGGGCTTTTAGCGAATATTACGGAAAAATTACTTAGCGGAATAGACTTCCAAAACCTTAGCAAGCCTCCGGTTATTAAATTTTCGGATATGCTTATACTTCTAGTATTTACCGCAGTTGCCGTTCTGTGCTTCGCTTGGTTTATTGCTTTGTTCTGGAACGGATTCAGAGTAGCAACCAATACGAAAGGAACGAAAAATATCATCTTTTTTATCGCTTTCCTATTGCTATCTGAAGTGCTTTCAAAAATTTTAATTTCAACCATTAATTTTCATTGATTATGAACCAGAAAATCTTATTTCAAGAAACACAACGTTTCAATCAATGGTGGATATGGCCAATTCAAATTTTAAATATCGGAATGGTTATATTCTTTGCTATGAGTTCTTACGTTCAAATTATAAAAGGACAATCCGTTGGCTCTAAACCGGCTCCAGATAGCATCTTGATAATAGCAACTATTGTAGCGTTATTGTTATGTTCGCTTTTCTTTTTGATGAAACTAAAAACAGTTATCACTAAAGACAAAATCAGTTTCCGATTTACTCCTTTTCATCTGAAGCAACAAGAATATTTGCTTTCAGAAATTGAAAAAATGGAAGTCGTAAAATACAGCCCTATTGGGGAATATGGAGGCTGGGGAATTCGAGGCATCGGTAGCAACAGAGCTTTTAACGTCAAAGGCAATCAAGGTCTCAGAATATATTTCAAAAACGGAAACAAGAGACTTATCGGAACTCAAAAACCTCAAGAACTCCAAAAAGTAATTCAAGAATTAGGATTTAACCCATAAAACTATCATATTATGAAAAGAATCATCTCAATTTTAATACTTCTTATTTGTAACACCATGGCTACATGGGCACAAAGTGACATTGTCGGACAATGGAGCGGAACTCTAGAAATTCAAGGTATAAAGCTAAGATTGATTTTCAACGTTTCTGAAACGGAGAACGGTTATAAAACCACTCTCGACAGTCCTGACCAAGGTGCTAAAGACATCCCTTTTACAAACACTGTTTTTGAAAATTCAAAAGTAAAGTTTGAAATTCCACAAGCTATCGAATATACCGGAGAATTGAAAGACAGCAAGATTGTCGGAATCTTTAAACAAGCAGGTTTGAGTCTTCCTTTAACTTTAGAAAAAAATACTTCAGGAGAAGACATCATAAAAAGACCTCAAGAACCTAAAGGGCCTTTCCCTTATCACTCAGAAGACATCACGTTTAGAAACGAAAAAGCTAACATCAACTTAGCCGGAACATTAACGCTTCCGAATACGACAGGAAAATTCCCCGCTGTGGTTTTAATTTCCGGAAGTGGTGCTCAAGACCGAGATTCTGAAATTTTAGGGCACAAACCTTTCTTGCTTTGGGCAGATTACCTTACTCGAAACGGAATTGCTGTTTTACGTTTTGATGACAGAGGTTTTGCAAAGTCAGAAGGAAATTTCAGCACTTCAACTTCTCATGATTTTGCATCTGATGTCGCTAGTGCTGTGGCATACCTAAAAACTCGAAAAGAAATCAACCCGAAACAAATCGGTCTTATAGGTCACAGCGAAGGTGGTGCTATTGCTCCGTTAGTGGCTGTTTCTAACCCAAAAGACATCGATTTTATTGTACTCTTAGCCGGAAGCGGAATGCAAGGTGACCAATTATTACTGCTTCAACAGCAATTAATAGCGAGACAATCGGGAGTTTCGGAAGAAGATATAAAGCAAAACTTCGAAAAACATACCAAGATTTTCGAGCTAATGAATACGATTAAAGATGAAGTTCAACTCAAAACCGAACTCTCTCAAATCATTTCAGACTATACTTCAGACAACGACGTTCCTCAAGATATGACAAAAGAAGAGGTGGTGCAAAGTCAACTCAATATTTATATTTCTCCCTGGATGCTAAACTTTGTTAGATACAATCCTGCTCTGGCTTTTGAAAAAGTAAAATGTCCGGTTTTAGCTATCAACGGAGACAAAGATTTACAAGTTCCGTCAAAAGAAAACCTTTCAGCAATCGAAAAGGCTTTGAAAAAAGGAAAAAATAAAAATATCACTATCATCGAATATCCGAACCTGAATCACTTGTTTCAAGAAACCCAAACCGGATTACATACAGAGTATGCCACTATAGAACAAACTATTTTTCCTAAAGTATTAGAAGATGTTACGAATTGGATAAAAACCCAAACAAAATAGAACATCACTAAACACTTAATGATTTGTAAATCAAAAACTCAACTCTAAAACAGTTGAGTTTTTTGTTGTAAACACAAGGCATTGGCTCATAATGTAATACTTTCAAAGTACTAAAACCTTTATAATTCCGTTTTGAGAGGATATCTTAAATATAGAGAAATAAAAAAATAATGTTTATTCCTTATGATTATTAGTATATTTGCACCCTGTTTTTTTCGGCTGATGAACAAGATTTTAGTATTTCTTTGCTATTTATTTGCAACAGTAGCTACTGCTCAAATCCATGAAATTGGAGTTTTTGCAGGAGGTAGCAATTTTGTAGGAGATGTAGGTAAAGAAAATTATATTGCTCCAAATAGTTTCGCTATTGGTGGTGTTTATAAATGGAATAAAAGCCCCAGACATGCTTGGAGGGCTTCTTTTATGTATAGCAACCTACAAATAGATGATGCCAAAGCAAGTTCGTCTGCCAGACAAGAACGAAATTTTTCGCTTGAGAATACCGTAAAAGAAGTATCTTTGGGCTTGGAATTTAACTTTTTTGATTTCAACTTACATGATTTGGATTTCAAGATGACTCCTTATGTGCATACAGGGTTGAGTTATTTTTGGTATGACAGCATGTATTTTTTAAACGGACAGCCCAGAGAAGATGATTTAAATGGAGCTTTGGCTATCCCAATTACACTCGGATTCAAAATGAGAGTCGGATACAATTGGGTGTTGGGTCTGGAGTCTGGAGTGAGATACACCTTTGTGGATGATTTAGACGGAAGTAATCCGAAAAATGATAGATTTGAGCATTTGAGCTTTGGGAATACCAACAGTAATGATTGGTATGTTTTTTCAGGCTTTACGCTCACTTATACTTTCGGGAAAAACCCGTGTTATTGTCCTTTATAAAGAACTATGAATTTGTTAGACAATATTGATAAAAACAGACTTCCTGCTCATATTGCCATCATTATGGATGGTAATGGTCGTTGGGCAAAAAAAAGAGGAAGACTTCGTGTTTTCGGCCACCGAAACGGGAAAAAAGCAGTTCAGAAAATTGTAGAAGCAGCCGCAAGATTGCAGCTAAAAAACCTTACGCTCTATGCTTTCTCTACAGAGAACTGGAATCGTCCTAAGGCCGAGGTTGAAACATTAATGAAACTTCTGGTTGAAGCCATTAAAACAGAATTAAAAAAACTACTCGACAACAACATAAAACTCAACACCATAGGTAGTCACGAGCAATTGCCAGAAGCCATTAAAGCAGAATTGGCAGATGCTATCGAAAAGACCAAAAACAATACAGGAATGGTCTTGACAATCGCCTTGAGTTATGGATCTCGCGAAGAATTAACAAATTGTGTTAAAGCCATTAGTGACAAAGTTAAAAATAACATAATTTCTATTGATGCTATTGATGAATCAATTATAAATCAGCACCTTTACACCCACGACATGCCTGATGTTGATTTGCTTATCAGAACCAGCGGAGAGTTCAGAATAAGCAATTTCTTATTATGGCAAATCGCTTATGCAGAGCTTTACTTTACAGAAGTATTATGGCCAGACTTTAAAGAAAAAGATTTATATGAAGCTATCATTAGTTACCAAAACAGAGAACGTAGATTTGGAAAAACAAGTGAACAAATTAGATAGAATCTTAGCCCTGCCTAAGAGTATCATTTTTTTAGGAATTTTATTTTTAGGAACTGCATTTGGTTATGCACAGCTTAATCCCGATTTTGAATCAGGGAAAAAATATGTTCTTGCAGGAGTAAACGTTACAGGAAAAATCAATTTTCAAGAACAAACCGTAGTTACTTTTTCGGGCTTGGAAAAAGGCGAACTTATTCAAGTTCCGGGCGAAGAAATCTCGAATGCAATCAAAAAACTTTGGGGACTTAATCTCTTCAACGACATCAACTTTTATATCGACGAAATAAAAGGAGATAGCATTTATCTTACTTTAAACCTAAACGAACTACCTAAACTTAGTGATGTTCGCATTGACGGACTAAAAAAATCAAAAGCTGAAACCATCATTAAAGAGGCCGGACTAACGAAAGGAAAAGTCGTAAACGAAAACCTCATTACTACTACCAAGAACTACATCGAAAACAAATACCGCAAAGATGGTTATTACAGAACCAAAACCATCATTAGCACTATACCTGATGACAGTGTTGAAAATGAGGTAAAAATGTTGGTAAATGTAGATAGAGGTACAAAAACTCGTATCAGCAGTATTGATTTTGAAGGAAACACGGTTTTCTCTGATGCCCAACTCAGAAGAACAATGAAAAAGACCAAAGAAAGAAACTTTTTCAGATTATTCCGTTTGAATTTCAGAGCTTCAAAATATATCAAAGACGAGTATAAAAACGACTTAACGGCCATCATCGACAAATATAAAGAAAACGGTTACCGTGATGCCAGAATCATTTATGATTCCATAACATACAACAAAGAAAAAGACCGTTTAGCTTTCAAAATCAAACTTGAAGAAGGTCGAAAATATTACTTCGGAGATATCAAATTCTTAGGAAACTCTATCTATACGGATGATCAACTCAGAAGACATTTAGGCGTTAATAAAGGTGATGAATATAACGGAGTTATGTTCCAACAACGAATCGAAGACAACACCAAACCGGACCCTAATGACATCACCAGTCTTTATCACAACAATGGTTATTTGTTCTCTCGAATCAATGCCGTTGAGGTGAGAACAGAAAACGATACTATTGATTTCGAAATCCGTATTACAGAAGGGCCAATTGCTTATTTCAATAACATTACTGTTGTTGGTAACGAAAAAACCAACGATAAAGTTATTTACAGAGAGCTTCGTACACGTCCCGGACAAAAGTGGAATAAAGAACAAGTAATAAGAACCGTTCGAGAACTCGGACAACTCGGGTTTTTTGATCCTGAAACCATTCGTCCTGACGTAAAAAATGCAGATCCATATTCAGGAACTGTTGATGTGGAGTGGCAAGTTGCGGAAAGAGGTGCCAGCCAAATCCAACTTCAAGGAGGTTATGGAGGTGGTGGTTTCATCGGAACTCTAGCTTTATCATTCAACAACTTCTCTATAGGTAATATTTTCAAAAAAGATTCATATCAACCACTACCAATGGGTGACGGACAAACGCTTTCACTTCGTTTGCAAGGAAGTTCTTATTTCCAAACCTATAGTTTATCCTTTATGGAACCGTGGTTAGGCGGAAAAAAACCTATTCAGTTCTCAGGATCCATTTCATACAGCAAACAATATGATTATGACTGGAGCCGAAGAGAAGCTAACAGAGACAGAAGTTTCAATATTATATCGGTTTATTTTGGCTTAGGAAAACGTCTTTCTGTACCTGATGATTACTTCTATTTACAACAAGGTATCGGTTATCAGCATTATGATTTGCATAACTACAACACCAATTTGTTTACCTTCGGAGATGGAGCTGCTAGAAACCTTTCATACACTATTGGTTTTAGCAGAAACAGTAAAGGCCACAACCCAATCTTCCCTACTACCGGAGCAGAAGTAGGTATCACCGGTAAATTCACTTTCCCTTACTCTTTAGTAAACGGAGTAGATTATGGAAATCTAGGAAATCTAGAAGAATACAAGTTAACCTTTTCAGAAGGAATGGCAACAAATCCAGCAAGTGGTTATATTCCACGTGAAGGAGATTATGTGCGTGCTGTGATTGATGAAACCGGTAAAACTTACTACGAAAAAGTAAATGATTATAGAGATGCCAGTGTAGATCAAGGAAAAGTTGACCAAAAGAAATTCGCTTGGCTCGAATACTATAAAATCAAATTCAAAGTAGATGCCTATACACAATTACGTAGTAAATTTGTTTTGCGTTCTGCAGCAGAATTCGGATATTTGGGGGCATATAATTCTGAAAGAGGGTTAGTTCCATTTGAAAGATTCTTTGTTGGAGGTGACGGATTAGCAAACTTCTCGCTTGACGGAAGAGAAATTGTTCAGCTAAGAGGTTATCCGAATAATGCTTTATCTGCTACTGATGCAAAATATGTGAATGATGGGGGTACTATTTATAACAAATTCTCGTTAGAATTAAGATACCCAATCACCATGAAACAAATGGCAACCATTTACGGATTGGCATTTTTGGAGGCAGGATCAGGATATGAAGGATTTAAAGATTACAATCCATTCAAAATCAAACGTTCTGCTGGAGCGGGAATCAGAGTATTTATGCCTGCTTTCGGATTATTAGGGCTTGATTTCGGTCACGGTTTCGATCCGGTTCCGGGACAGGTAAGAAAGAACGGATGGGAAACTCACTTTATATTCGGGCAATCATTCTAAAAAATGGCACGATATTTTCTAACTTAAAAACATTGGTTATGAAAAAGATTTTAATTTTTATTGCTTTTGTATGCTTTACACAAGGCTATTCTCAAGGCTCAAAAGGCCCTAAGATAGGTTACTTTGATATGGATGTAATCCTGAAAGCAGTTCCTGAGTTTGCAGAAGCAAACAATCAGCTAGAGCTTAAAGCACAGCAATGGAAAAGAGATATTGACGAAAGACAAAATAAAATCACAGCACTCAAAGAAGAGCTAAAAACAGAAAGAGTACTTTTAACTAAAGAACTCATCGAAGAAAAAGAAGAAGAAATTGCTTTTTTAGAAAAAGAACTTACAGATTATACTCAAAAAAGATTTGGCCCAACTGGAGATTTTTTCACTCAAAAAACTGTTTTGGTGAAGCCTATTCAAGACCAAGTTTTTACGATTATAAACGATATTGCTGAAAGAAGAAAATATGATTTTGTCTTCGACCGTTCGTCTGATGTAACTATGGTTTTTGCTGCCAAAAAGTTTAATATGAACGAAGAAATCATCAATAGCTTAGAC
>JBEBUB010000047.1:0-11932 GCA_040393445.1 Flavobacterium beibuense | reverse complement strand
TAAAAAAGCCCCAATCAAGGGGCTTTTAAGGTTAAATTGTTGTTTAGAATAAACCATCAACAGACAAATATCGTTCGCCTGTGTCATAATTAATGGTTAGGATTTTGGCTTTGCTCTCTAGCGTACTTATTTTTTGAGCAATAGCAGCAAGTGAGGCTCCGGTTGAGATACCGCCTAGCACACTTTCTTTTTTGGCTAATTGTCGGGTGTATTCAAAAGCATCGTCTTTGCTCACAGTAATGATTTGGTCAATTACATTAGCATCATACACTCCCGGTACAAATCCGGCTCCGATTCCTTGAAGTGGGTGAGGGCCGGGGTTTCCGCCACTCAAAACAGGAGAAAGTTCAGGCTCAACTGCTATAATTTTAATGTTCGGGAACTTGGTTTTCAACACTCTTCCGATAGCGGAAATGTGTCCGCCTGTTCCAACTCCTGTAATTACGTAATCTAACCCGTCTGGGAAATCTTTTAGAATCTCTTGAGCTGTGGTTTCCGCATGAATAAGTGGGTTGGCAGGGTTGTTAAACTGTTGTGGCATCCAAGCCTTTGGGTTAGAATCAATAATTTCTTGTGCTTTGGCAATCGCTCCTTTCATTCCTAACTCTCTGGGAGTAAGTTCAAAAGTAGCTCCGTAAACTTCCATTAGTTTACGACGTTCTACACTCATGGATTCAGGCATCACCAGCACTACTTTATAGCCTTTGGCAGCTCCCACAAGAGCCAGTCCAATTCCTGTATTTCCGGAAGTTGGCTCTACGATAACGCTATCCGGTTGCAGAATGCCTTTTTTCTCTGCTTCTTCAATCATTGACAAAGCAATTCGGTCTTTGATACTCCCACCCGGATTAAAGCGTTCGAGTTTCATATAAACGTCTGCTTTATCGCTGTTAAACAATGAATTTAACTTCAGTACGGGGGTGTTCCCGATGGTTTCTAAAATGTTGTTTACGATCATAATTCTTAGGTTTTTATATTACATAATTTAATGGTTCTGGGAATTCTTTGTTGTTTTTTATCACGATGTCACTCTTGTGGAAAACCAAAGAGTTATTCGGTATAGATTGCGAAATCCAAACGTTCCCGCCAATCACAGAATGACTCCCAATGGTGGTTTTTCCGCCTAAAATGGTAGCATTGGCATAAATAACCACATCGTCTTCAATAGTTGGGTGTCTTTTGACTTCAGCATCTTCTTTTCTAACGTTCAGAGATCCAAGGGTTACTCCTTGGTAGATTTTTACGTTGTTACCTATAATGGCTGTTTCACCAATCACGATTCCTGTTCCGTGATCTATGAAAAACTTTTGTCCGATTTGAGCACCCGGATGGATGTCGATTCCTGTTTTGTTATGTACATGTTCTGAGATAATCCTAGGAAGCACCGGAATATTTTGCTTCCATAACTGATGCGAAACCCGATAAATCGCAATGGCATAAAACCCAGGATAGGAGAGGATGATTTCGGCTTTGTTTTTAGCAGCCGGGTCAAAAGCAAAAATAGCTTCTAAGTCATTCATCAGCCAAGTATGGATTCTATCTATTTTATCATACAGATTTGTGGCTATTTCGCTAGATTTTACTTTGTCGTTTAAAACGGAATGAAGTAATCCTTCAAAATCTGATTTTGACTTATCGAAACGACTTTGTAATTCCCCTAACGTTTGGTTTTGACAACCAATCCCAAAAAGGATGTGATATAAGTCTTCGACCCACCCAATAAGTTGCCGCTTGTCGATAGAGCTATAAGTGATAGCTTGGTTTTGTTTGTAAATGTTGGTAATGTTCATTTTTGTTGAGTTTTAGGCATAAAAAAAGAGGTCTCTGAACCATCAGAAACCTCTCTATTGTATTTTTATAGTTGCTTTATTGTTGTTACATACACATAGTTGTCCTGATGAAATAGTTTTCATAGAAGCAACAACAGTTATGTAGTAGGGCAGTAAACATTAAAATTTTCTTCGCTATTTTTTGTAAAAGTATTAAATATAAATCTTGTCTAAGTTAAAAAAGGGTTAAAAGTAAAAGTCTGAATTTATTATGATTTATGTCATTCTTCTGAGGTCTCTTTCGTTTTTAAGGATGATTCGCTTCCCGACAAGGTCAATGAGTCCGTCTTTTTTGAATTCAGACAAAAGTCGAATACAACTCTCAACGGCTGTGCCTACGAGTCCTGAAAGTTCCTCACGAGAGAGTTGCACATGTAGGGCTTGGTCTTCGTCGGTTCCGAATTTATCTGCCAAATAGAGTAGGGTGATGGCTAAACGTTCTCTCACGCTTTTTTGGGCCATATTAACCAAATCGTTATCAGCTTCTTTGAGGTCTTCACAAACGGTTCTGAGCACCTCCATCGAGAAGTTAGGATTAGTATTAAAGAAGCTCATGATTTCTGCTTTCGGAACAAAACAAACCTCCATATCTTCTAGAGCCGTAGCCGTAAGGTTTAGTGATTCGTCGTTAATGAGAGAGCGTTGCCCGAGAAGTTCGCCTTTAGTGATGAGCTTGACAATATGACTTTTTCCATTGTCTGTGAGCTTGGCAATTTTACAAATACCGGATTTGATGCAGATAACACCATTCACGTGCTGCCCTTCTTCAAAAAGGTTTTCTCCCTTTTTCACCCGATAAGAAGTCTTACAATTTGCTACTTTTATTAGTTCCTCTTTATTCAAAGCTTTTAGAGAACTAAACTGTCTAACAATACATTGTTCACAACTGCCCATAGTATTTTAATTTGCTCAAACCATTACAAAGGTAGCATTTTTATGATAATTGTCATATTTTAATTATTATTTTCAGAAGACCTTTGTGTCAGGTAATAAATGAGCAAATAATTATGGAATCAAATCATTGTTTCCATTGTGGGGATGGGTTTTCTGAGCGGGACCGAATTGTTTTTGATGGCAAATCATTTTGTTGTATAGGGTGCAAAACCGTATATGAGATTTTTAGCGAAAATGATTTGACATCCTATTATGACCTGGAAAAGTCACCGGGTGCTACTCCACAGGAAATACAAGGGAAGTATGACTATTTAGACAACGAGAAAATCGTTGACAAACTGTTGGAATTCAAAGAAGACGATGTGCAAATCGTTTCGCTTTATATTCCGCATATTCATTGTAGTTCGTGTATCTGGATACTCGAAAACCTCAGCAAACTGCAAGCAGGAGTAATTGGCTCTCAGGTGAATTTCCCTCAAAAGAAAGTCAGGGTTACTCTCGACCCGACTAAAACCAGCCTGAAGAAGCTTGTGTTGTTGTTGGCCAAAATAGGCTATGAACCATATATCAGTCTGGAGAATTACCAAAGCAAAAAGCCTACAATAGACCGAAGCCTGATTTATAAAGCCGGAGTAGCGTTTTTCTGTTATGGGAATATTATGCTGTTGTCGTTTCCGGAATATTTCGGGAATTTAGGTATGGAAGATGTTTGGCTCGACCAGTATAAACCCTTCTTCAGATGGCTGATTTTTGCTTTGGCTATACCTTCATTTTTTTATTCAGGTAGTGTGTATCACAAAGCTGCTTATCAGAGTATTAAAATGAAAACTTTTGATATTAATGTACCGATGTCTTTAGGGCTGGTGGTGATGTTTATCAGAAGTACCGTAGATATCGTTTTTGATTTAGGTCCGGGCTTTTTTGATAGTTTGAGTTCGCTTATTTTCTTGATGTTGGTGGGTAAACTCTTTCAGCAAAAGACCTATGATTTCCTTTCGTTCGAAAGAGATTTTAAATCCTATTTCCCGATAGCTGTTACCCGAATCAATTCCGATAAAACCGAGAGTTCGGTCTCTGTTTATGATATCGAAAAAGGGGATAGACTCCTTATCAGAAACCAAGAGCTAATTCCTGTAGATGGGATTTTGCTGAGTGATAGTGCTCGAATTGATTACAGTTTCGTAACCGGAGAAGCTGCCCCGATCAGGAAGAACTCCGGAGATAAACTCTTTGCAGGAGGAAAACAGCTCGGAAATATGGTCGAGATGCAAGTGTTGAATTCTGTTTCACAGAGTTACCTCACCCAGCTTTGGGATAACGAAGTATTCCGCAAAAGCGGTCAACAAGGTTATACGACACTTATCACCAAAGTGAGTCAGTATTTCACCCCAATTTTGTTACTGATAGCTTTTCTTGGGCTTTCGTATTGGATTTTTATTGATGCTAATATTGCCTTTAACGTATTTACAGCCGTTTTGATTATTGCTTGCCCTTGTGCTTTGGCGCTCACAACTCCGTTTACGTTAGGGAATATCATTCGGATTTTAGGAAACAGAAAGTTCTATTTAAAAAACACTACGGTTATCGAACAGATGTCGAAAATCGATACGATAGTATTTGATAAAACAGGAACTATTACTTCAAGTGATAAATCTCAAAATATTGTATTTGAAGGTGTAAATCTAAATAAAGTAGACCAGAATCTTATAAGGAATTTGGTTCATGCTTCAAACCACCCACTTAGTAGAAAGCTCTACGATTATCTCTCTGAGGGTGAAAAACACGAAGTGACAGACTTTGAAGAAATTCCCGGAAAAGGGATTCAAGGTAGTATCAACGGGCAATTAGTGAAAGTGGGGTCGGCTTCGTTTGTGGGAGCACCAAAGGGTGGAAATAGCTTACAAACTAGCGTACATATCAGTATTGATAACGAGTATAAAGGTCGTTATGTGTTTGCTACGGTTTATCGTTTGGGCTTAAAACCGCTATTTGAGAGCTTAAATAAGGATTATAAGCTGAAAATACTATCGGGAGATAACGAAGGGGAAAAGGAGGCCTTAGAAGCCTTATTACCACAAAATACAGAATTGGTGTTTAACCAAAAGCCGGATGAGAAACTTCGTTTTATAGAAAACCTGCAAAAACAGGGTCATAATGTGATGATGATAGGTGACGGACTCAACGATGCAGGAGCCTTAGCACAAAGTAATGTAGGGATTTCGTTGTCTGAAGATGTGAATATTTTTTCGCCTGCTTGTGACGGAATTCTCGATGCCTCAAAGTTTGACAAGATTCATCAGTTTATGCAACTCAGCAAAAAGGCAATTACGATTATCAAGATTAGCTTTACACTTTCGCTGATTTATAATGTAATCGGGATTTCTGTAGCGCTTATGGGCTTGCTCTCACCACTTGTAGCAGCGATACTGATGCCGATAAGCACTGTAACCATTGTCGGCTTCGTAACTCTGGCTTCCAATTTATGGGCTAAGAGACTACTGGCCGACAGGTAACAGTTGTTTACAGAGTTTTGTTTGTGTTTGTTTGAAAAGCCTAACTATTCAAGCCATTGAGCATATCAAAGGTCTTGAGTTTGTTATAAAGTGTTTTTCGGTTGATGTTTAAACGTTCTGCCGTACGGGTTTTGTTGAAGTTTTCTTCTTGCAGAATTCTCATGATTTCTACGTGTTCTGCATAAATACTTTTGTATTTAAGGTCTTCTACCGGAGCAGCTTCGTTTTGAGCGTATTTATATTCAAATTCGTTGCGGTTTTTTTGAAAAGAGAGTTTGTGTAAAAAATCTTTTGACATACAGCCTATCGTAATTTTATTGGTTGCCATCAAACAACCTCTTCTGATTACGTTTTTCAGTTCTCTGATATTTCCGTTCCAATCATAGTCATAAAACTTATCAAGCAAAGCCGGTTGCACTCCGCTGATGTTTTTGTCTAAGTCTCTATTGGCTTCTTCGATAAAGAAATCAATAAAGAGTTCTAGGTCTTCCATGCGTTCTCTCAAAGGCGGAATCACAATTTCGAATTCGTTAAGGCGATAATAGAGATCTTCCCTAAAAGTACCTTTTTTTACGGCCTCAGACAGTCTTTCGTTTGAGGCTACGATGATTCTTACGTTGGCATCAATTTCTTTGTTGCTACCAATTTTTTTGATTTTACGCTCTTCGATAGCTCTTAGAAGTAGAATCTGCACGGAATAATCTAAATTCCCGATTTCGTCAAGAAACAGGGTTCCGCCATTGGCTTCTTCAAAAGCACCGGTTTTGTCATCAAAAGCACCACTAAAACTTCCTTTGGTGTGCCCAAAGAGTTCGCTAGCCGCCAGCTCTTTGTTCAGGCATCCGCAATCTACAGCCACGAAAGGTTTGTCTTTGTAGATTCCGTTGCAGAGCCTTCGAGCTACAGATTCTTTACCCGAACCTGTTTCACCATACACGATAACCTTGAAGTTGGTGTCTTTCACCTGATCAATTTGTCTGTAAAGGTTTTGAGCGGCTTCGCTTTTGGCCTCTACATACTTAGGTCTTTCGTTTGGTTTCACAGGAGTAGCATAGAACGTAGGCTTGGCTAGTTTTGTGATGGTTTTTTTGATGTTCTCAATAATTAGCTCTAATGCAAAAGGGCGTGAATAGCAGTATTCAGCTCCTAATTTTGTCAAAGAGATGGCCAATGACACATCGAGCTGATCTATGAGGAAAAACACAGGAATATACGGATTTACTTTCTGTAAAGTCTGTATAATCTTTTTTGGGCAAGATTCCGAAGCTAAAGGAATAGCAACGACAATGGCGTCACAACTTCCTTTCTTGATAATCTCTATCCCTTGCTCTAAAGTAGCACTAGCAATGGTTTCCATTGCGGAGCTCTTTGCAGTCGTACTAAATAGTCTGCATAAAAGAGAGTCATTACTTAATAAAACGATTTTACTCATAGGTTTGTTGGTTGTTATTTGCTTCCGCAAGTTAAACAAAATACAAATAGCATCTTAGTTTAAAATGATATATTATTCAAAAAAATATGCTCCAATATTTGTTGTTGCGATAATTTTTTAATTAAAATATTACTTTTCTTAAAGAAAAAAGATTTGTAACTTTTTATAAATGACAGTTAAAACACTGCATTTATTTTTTAGTAAAATGATTTTATTAGGTGGCTTATATTTGTGGTTAAGCTACGATTTCCCCTCCGTTGGGGTGAAGGACCTGTCCGGTCATGTAGCTGTTTTCTTCTAGTACCAAAAACAGGTAGCTGGGGGCAACCTCATAGGGTTGACCTTGTCTGCCGAGTAGGGTATCTTCTCCGAATTCTGCTACTTTTTCTTTATCAAATGAAGCAGGAATCAGCGGGGTCCAAATAGGTCCGGGAGCGACGGCATTGACACGTATTTCTTTGTCTGCTAATTGCAGTGCTAATGAGCGGGTAAACCCGACAATGGCAGCTTTTGTGGCTGCATAATCCACCAAATGATGACTACCTCTAAAGGCAGTAATCGAGGTTGTATTGATAATTGAACTACCTTTTTTAAGGTGTTTTAAGGCACTTTGTGTGAGATAAAACATTCCGAATACATTTACTGAAAAAGTTTGCAGTAATTGCTCCGGAGAAATATCTGTAAGGTTCTCTTGCGGATATTGAACACTGGCGTTATTGATAAGGATATCAATTCGCCCGAAGCGTTTCATCGTAAATTCGACTACGGCAGTGCAAAAAGAACGATCTTGAATATCGCCTTTGAGGGCTTCTGCCTCTACACCAAAAGTTTTAATTTTCTCTACCGTATGTTTAGCATCTTTGTCTTCGTCATAATAAACAATTACAGAATTGATGCCATGTTGAGCATATAAAAAAGCTACAGATTGCCCGATACCGCTGTCGCCACCGGTAATGATAGCTACCTTTCCCTTTAGGTTTGAACCTAAAAAAAAGCTCTTTTGCTCATAAGCTACAGGCTGCTCATCCATTTTGGCTGTTTCGGCAGGCTGTGTCTTAATTTCGCTATTTTTAGAGTAGTTTTTCATCAGACAGTTAGTTTTATGGTTTTGAAAATCTTGTGTAATCCGGCTATACATTGAGTGGCAAAATAAATCTGGTTCTGGTCCATAGCATCTGAATTGGTTTCTACTTCAGCCGTATAGATGATTTGGTCATCAAGGGCAATAGCAATATAACAATGAGGTTCTATGACGTTAAATTCCGGATCTCTGTGAGCAAATCCTGTAATACCGATACCAATATTGGTCTAAAAAAGAGAGTTAGTTTCTTTGGCTAAAAGCTCTGATACTAAAGGCGACACTCCGTTGTTTGAAGAGGTCAAAGCAGGGCTGATGCCAAAATGTTTATTTTTTTGATAGTTATTGTATAAAGAAATACCTCCTTGATAATAAGCGGAACATTGTTCTCCTTGACTAAATAAGTATTGCAGATAACCTGAAGTAACACTTTCGGCAACCGATAGCGTTAATTTTTCGGTTCGGCAATTCTTACCGATTTCATTTATCATATCTAAGAGAGTTTGTTCCATATAATCCAGGAGGTATTAGTTAGTATATTGCATTGAAAATAAAATTATTTTCGGGTTTTTGGATGCCGTTATATAGACGATCTTGTGTTGTCTTGTTCCGGTTTAAAAGGGTCGTTTCTTCTTTGACCTTGTTCATCCTGTTCAGGCTGGTTGGTGGTGCCCTGACCTCTTTCTTGAGTTCTTTGGGTTGTGTCACCCTCTTGATGTCTCGAAGGGTTGTTTTGGTCACCACCTTGTCCCGGGGTATTCATGTGTTCTCTACCTGTTTGCCCGGTGCCTTGTCTTGTTGTATCATTTTCATGTTGATTAGGCATATTCGGGTTGTTGGTATTTCTGTCTCTGTCATTATTTCTGTCGTTGTTCATAATGGTAGGTTTTAAATTAAACATATATTTATAACTCACTTGTATATAGGCAATAGTCAAGCCAATATCGAAAAAATAACGATAATCCTATGATTTGCAGTGTTTCAATCAGATTTATTATTTTTTTGATATTAAAATTGTAGAATATGTGTGTGGGATTGGGTAAAAATGACCTCAAATTTATGGATTGTGTTTTTTTAGGATAAAAATGAAGCAGTTTTTAAAATGCCTGGTCCTTTGAGTGGTTCAAAAAAAACTACCCCAAAGAAACCTTTGGGGTAGTCAAGAGAAAATAAACTTAAATCAATAAAGACATTTGTTCAGAATATTTTTAATGATTTATAAATCTAAAGCGTTTATTATTCTTTACTTTCTCTATTTTCTTCAGCTTTTGCGCCCATTCTGTTAACGGTGTACATTGGAGCGAATTTCACTTTTAAAGCTGCAATTTTTCTGTTATCTTCAGCTGAAAGCCCTTCGTTTTCAACCGTATTTTTACGGCTGTCAAGCGCTTCATAAAGCATTTTGATTTCGTCCCAATCTTCTCTGGTATAATTATCTTTATTATCAGATACCGTATTTACGAAATGATCATAAGTCGCTAGGATATTATCTTTGTTTACCCAGTCAAAGTTACGGTCATTTCCGATAGCCACACTAGGGAACAATGATGTTCTGATGTTGTTAATACCACTGCTAGCGGCTCTGTTTTCTCTGTCAGCCATCACTTGATTTCTGAAATCATCATAACGCTCTGAAGTAGCATATACTTTTTGTTGATATTGCTCTCTGTCTTTATCATCATCTGAAATAGAACGCAATTCAACTTCCGCATTATTTCTGAAGTTTCTAGCGTTATTTTCGATTTCGTCCCAACGGTCAGAAACGTTTTCCATACCTACATTACTAATCGAATCTACGTAGGCTTCATAAGCATCTACAGATTGATATCTCTGTTCTTTCGCACTATCTTTACACGAAATAGTTGTAGCTCCTAGAAAGGATAATACAACAAGTAAATTCAAATTTTTCATAACATTATAGTTTTAAAAATTAATTAATTATTTCATATCTGCCTTAAGGCCTTCTGCTTTAGATCTGGTGTCTTCGAACGCATTGTTCATTTTAGACTTGGTGTCTTCTACAGCATTGCTAACTTTAGATCTGGTATCTTCAATAGCATCACTTACTTTTGAGGAAGCATGACCCAATTTTGAAGTAATTTGCTCATACTTTTCCTCTACAGATGAAGCCAAGTTATCAATGCTCTCTTTGATACTGTTTTTCATATCAGCACCTTTTTGACTAATTTTTTTTCTTGTGTTGCTGCCTCTGTCTGGGGCAAACAAAATTCCTAATACAGCTCCAACAACTACGCTGCTGGCAATGCTGATTGCTAAATGACTACTTTTCATAACTTTATTGTTTTTATTGATTAATACTTAAACTCTTTTTCCTCCTCTTATTAGTCTGAGCAAAATCATGATTACAGCTATCACTAGCAGGGCATGAATAATGGCTCCGATGCTAAAAATGAAATATCCTAAAAGCCATAACACTATCAAGATTACGGCTACTATGTATAATATATCTGACATATTCTTTACTGTTTTAAGTGAATACTCTTTTATGATTAAAAGACTGTCCAAAACATTTATTTACTACAACTATACTTCTAAATATCTTGACAACATAATGGCAAATCAATGTTGCGGACAGCCTTGTTTAATCAGGGGTTTCATTTGTTGAAGTTGAGTTTAATTGCACCTATGATATTATATCTTTTAGCGGTGCATTGGCCGTATTAAACCCACTCCAAAAAATGTTTATATAGATTCCTCGCGGGAAAGTAAATACGATGTATTCTAACAATTTTCATAGTTGTTTTCAATAAATCAACTCTTTTTGGTTGTGCTTGATGAAGCGTTTGATGAAGAGCTAGTCGAAGAAGAACTGCTTTTATCTTTGTCCTTGTCTTTATCTTTGTCTTTTGCTTTACTGCTACTATTGCTGCTGCTGTCATCATCATCGTCATTATCTTCTGAATCGTCTTCTTCGGCTGCTTCGAGATTGATAAAGTCTTCTGCAATTTCAGTGAGTAACAAATCTGTTTCTTCTTCTTCTTGCAAGGTTTTTTCGAGTAAATCTGCGATAGAACCCATATTAAACGTAATAGCAATCTGTAATAAACCACCATAGCTGGCGATCTCATAATGCTCTACTTTTTGACATAAGATAATCATCACGGCATCACGAGTCATCGAATTTGCGGGAGTGCTGTCGAGGGTTTCTTCGGCCTCTTTAACAAGCCCTGCCATAGCTTCACATTTTTTAGCTTCGGGTTTCATATTCAGCGCATAGAAAATCTTTTCTAGTCTGAGGATATGTTTTTGGGTTTGTTTCTCGTGATCTTCGATAGCATCAGAAAGTTCTTCTGTATAAGCCAAAGCTTTGTTCTTTTTTAAAAGCGTTTCGATTGCTTTTTCTGCCCAATACAAATCTTTGATTCCATCTACAAAAAACTGGAACAGAGGTTTGTATTTATTCTTTAATACTTTTTTTGATAAACTTGATGTTGATTTCATAATCCTATTTTTTTCGTTTTAGTAATTAAAAGCTGCCTTTACTTTATTGCTTATTGTTGGGAAAGTCACCAAAAGTAGTCAGGCAGCTTTTTGTTTTTAATTCAGATTAACGATTGCTACCGAAACCTCTTCTGGCTCTGCCTGAAGCTTTTCCGCCCATACGAGCAATTCTCGTACGTTCTGCTTTAGACATCGATGCAAATCCTCTTCTTGAAGTACCAGAGCTGCTAGAGCTGTTTCCTCCTCTTGATGAAGATGAGCTATTTCCAGAAGAAGAACTACGTCCTCTTGATGAGCTTGAAGAATTTCCTCCTCTTGATGAAGACGAACTTCCTGAAGAAGAACCACGTCCTCTTGTTGAACTTGATCTTCCGTCTCTTGAAGATGAACTGCTTGATGAACTACGCCCTCTACCTGATCCTGAAGAGCTTCCGCCTCTTGAAGAAGATGAACTTCCTGATGAAGAGCTACGTCCTCTTGTTGAAGAAGATGAACTTCCTGATGAAGAACCACGTCCTCTTGATGATCCTGAAGAACTTCCGCCTCTTCCAGAAGATGAGCTTCCAGAAGAAGAACTACGTCCTCTTCCAGATCCTGATGAGCTTCCACCTCTTCCAGATGAAGTAGAACTTCCTGAAGATGAACCACGTCCTCTTCCTGAACCTGAAGAACTTCCTGAAGAAGAGCTACGTCTTCCTGAATTTGATGATCTTCCATCTCTTGA
>JBEBUB010000046.1:0-11955 GCA_040393445.1 Flavobacterium beibuense | reverse complement strand
CCTTCGCTGTCTTTGTCAAGCCTCCCGATTGGGAAAATACGTGTCGGGTAATTGATATAATCAACAATGTTTCCTTTCACACTCTGATTGGTCGTACATTCGATTCCGACAGGTTTGTGAAAGGCTAAATAGATAGGTTTAGCTTGTTTTTCTGAAATGAGTTTTCCGTCAACCCGAACTTCGTCATCTGGGCCAACTTTCGTACCCATTTCCGGGATTTTTCCGTTGATAGTTACTCTGTTTTGCTCGATAAGTTTGTCGGCTTCTCTTCGAGAACAAAAACCGGTTTCAGAAATATATTTGTTGATTCGTGTTAATTCTTGCATTTTGTATGTGGGTTCTCAGGCGATTAAACAACCTGAAATAAATTTATCCTATTTCGCCTCTGTGGGGTTTGAGAGCATCTCTCACAGCAACCATATTTTCTCGATTCACCGTAAGAAAAGCTATAGAATGGAATTCTGATAACTGCTCAAAACCTGAAACCGTATCGGGAATTTTTTCAATCTGTACGTATTCGTCTAGGTGAATTTGGTGATGTTTGGCAGTATTTAGAGCGGCTTCGCCTCTGAAATCCCAAATCAATTTTATTCTTTCGCTCATAATTATTTCTTTAGCGACTGCATCAAGCTTTCGGCTTTTTGAAAGTATTTTTCTTTCTCTTTTTCGTTGCCAAGTCCTGAAAATGCCTGCCCTAATTGTATGTTGAAATTAATTTCTAACGGAACATTATCGACTAAATAATCAAGCCCTTCGGCTAAAACCTCTTTTGCCTTTTTATAGTCCTGTAACTGATTGCTAGCCAAACCGGAATAGTAATAAAACTCCGGTTGTAACGGATAAAGACTAACGTAATAGTCTGACTTATTCAATAAAACGTCAAAATTACCCATTTCTGTGTAAGTCTGCAACAAGAGCAGAATGGTTTCGTAATCTTCTGCATCGTTTTTCAGACTAATTTCAAAATAATCTGAGGCTTCTTGCCAATTTTGTTTGGTGTAATAAAACTTCCCGATTTCTTTAGCTATAGCCACATCCGGATCACTTTTGAAATACGACACAGCCTTCTCCAGCTCTTTGTCATATTGCGGATTCTTGTTTACGAAAATCAAGAATTCATTAATGATTCTGTGTTTGATTTTGTTGTCTATCTGAGTGCTTTCTAAGGCTTTTTGAATCGAAAGAACCGCTTTCGGGACGTTGCCTTCTTCCAGATAAAACTTAAATAAACTCACATGAGCCCAATCTGAATCAGGAATGTTTTTAGCTAATCTCTTTGCCACTTCAAACGCTTTTTCTTCTTGATTGCTTTCTGAATAAAGATAAATAAGCGAAATATACGGTTGCTCTCGCTGTGGATTCTGACTGATTTCACCCTCTAAACGGCTGATATCAGAAGCTGTATTTTTATGATTTTTGAGAATTTGTAATTTATATAGTTCTCTGGTTTGGTCATAAGGAGCGGTTTTTTCGAGTTCTTCGATAAGAATTAAAGCCTTGTCAAACCTGCCAGTGTACATATAAAGCGAAACCAAATCATCTTGATATTCCTCTTTTCGTTTGTCGTTGAAAGCAATGAGTTTCTGAACGATATCAATCGAGTTTTCGTAATCTTTATTTTCGTAATACACATCATAAAGGCTCAAATAGACCCATTTGTTATCGGGCATTTTATCGATAGCTCTTTTGATGTATTGTTCGGCTTCGGGGTACTTTTTTTGAGCCAGATAATTCCTCCCGATTTCGTGTAAAATAGTGGGATTTTCGGGTTTGAGCAATAAAGCCTTATCTAGGTTTATAATCGCTCTATCATAGTTCTCAATACCCTTTTGTTTTAAAGCCTCATAAAATAACTCTTGAAATTTATCTTCGACAAGAGCAATGCTATCGGGCTCTATCGGGTTCTGAGCGAATCCGAAGAGAGAGCTAGCAATCAAAAGTGTTTTTATGAGGTTTTTCATCTATATGTACTTATTTATTCTATTCTGTGTTTCTGCTTGGTATGTTTTTCTTCTTCCCTTTTTTTCTTTAGTTTTTCTTCTTCCTTGAGATAAAATATGTAACTCCAACAAGAAAAAAGCAAAACCCCAAGACCTATAAATATCGTTCCTTTGCCATTGATATAGCCAACTCCAACCTCTCCTGTAAATCTGTTCATTGAAGAACTTGCAGAAGTAATATTAAAAAACTTAAGATAAAGACCAACTAAGATTATTATCAAACCAGCTACAAAAGAAATTTTATATAAAAGTTCTTTTAATTTCATATTTTCAAGATTTTTTTATTTCTTTAGTATGATCCTAATTTTGTCTACCTTTTTTAGACCTTTTTTGTTTTTTTATTGCTCTTTTTTTTTCTAACGTCATTTCTTTTTCCTCCTCTTCGATTTGTTTTTTCAATTCGCTTTTTTTCTTATCGCTTACATATATTCTATACGTCCAAAAAGATATCAATAAAACAAAAACTCCTATCAAAATAAATCCATTTACTGAAATGGTACCTCCTGTTAATCCTCCATATCTTGTAGTCGAATAGCCTGTTGAGTTTTTTCCTGTCAATCGTAAATAAAAACCTATAATTACGATTATAATTCCTATTACAAAAGAAAAAGCAGAAACAACATTTGAAAATTTCATTTATTTAATACTGAATTTTACATAAATACTAGTTTGTAATTTTATTTTCCGAAACTGAATAACAACCTCTTCGTTCTTACTCACATAACCATCTGATTTATAGTAGACATTAGATAATAAATTAGGTATGTTTACGTCAATTTCTTTTATAATTAAAGGCTTCCCCGTTTGCTCTCCTATTGCATTCAACAAATAATCTGCTTTTGCTTTTGCTGCCTGAATAGCTAAGATTTTCACCTCTTTTCTGTATTCTTCTATTTTTGAGTGACTTACTCTTTCAATAGAAGCATCTTTTATATCAATGTCGTCTAAGATTTTGAAAACAACACCCACATTTTCTGCATTAGTAACCTTAAGAGAATAATCTTTTTTGGTGATTACGTCTTTAGTCTTTCTCCTAACTTTCATATAATCTGCATTCGCATCAGATAACTCTAAATTTTTGATATCTATTCCGGCTGATTGCAATGAGGCTTTTAACTTACTCTCTTGTTCTTCAATTGTAATCTTATTCTTCCCTTCGTATTTTTCTTGTAAAACAATGGAAATATAAATTTCATCTGGAACAATTTCCTTTTCAGCTACTCCTGTTACTTCAATATAAGGTTTCTCATCTTTCTGTAAAGAGGTATCCGACTGAGAAAACACAGATAGTGAAATTAGGAATACAAATAATAAGATTACTTTTTTCATAGGATAAAGTCTTAAAGAATATTACACCATTTCCGAATAATCACCAATACTAACACTAGTGAACTTTCCATCAAATTTAGCGAAATTACCAATCATCGCATTATCTAAATGGGCATTTGTGATTTTAGCATGGGTTTGAATAAGGCTATTGCTGATGTTTGAATTCTCAACAACCGTACCGTCTCCTATCGACACATTTGGGCCAATGGTAGCATTCTTGAGCACTACGTTTTCACCTATAAAACAAGGCTGAATGATATTTGAATTCTCATTTTTTACAGTAGCAGAAACAAGGTTTACACCATCTTGAACCAAGAAACCTAACATTCTGCTGTTGGTCTCTACCGTTACGTTTTTGTTACCGCAATCCATCCACTGATCGACTTTACCGGGAACGAAACGCATACCTTTTTGTTTCATGTTCTCTAAGGCATCGGTGAGTTGATATTCTCCGCCTTTTACGATATTGTTGTCTAACAAATATTGCAATTCGCTACGAAGGGTTTCTCCGCTTTTGAAGTAATAAATCCCGATAATGGCTAAATCTGAAACGAAATCTTTTGGTTTTTCGACAAAGTCAATAATCTCGTTTTTGTCGTTGAGTTGCACCACCCCAAAAGCACTTGGGTCATCTACTTGCTTCACCCAAATTACGCTATCTGCTGTGGTGTCTAAACTAAAATCTGCTCTAAAAAGCGTATCAGCATAAGCCACCACTACGTTTCCCGAAAGCGATTCTTTGGCACACATAATAGCATGAGCCGTTCCTAAAGCTTCGTTTTGGTAATATATGGTTCCTTTTGAACCTAGTTTTTCTGCAATGGCAATCAAGTCTTTCTCTACTTGTTTCCCGAAACTCTCATGAATGATAAAAGCGATTTCTTCGATTTCTTCCCCAATTACTCCGGCTATGTCTTCAACAAGTCTGTGAACTATGGGTTTTCCGGCAATTGGGATAAGTGGTTTTGGAATGGTGAGTGTGTGTGGTCTAAGGCGTGAACCACGACCTGCCATGGGTACTATTATTTTCATATAATTTTATTTTATGGAAAGTTTTATGTTGTAAAGGTTCAAAAGTACTTTAATTGATTCATAAAAACAAAAAAATACAGCACTTCAAATGCTGTATTTTATATTTTATTTCAATGATGATTATTTCTGCTGTGGTGGATATTTCGCTAAAATCTTATTCACAAACTCATTGATTCGTTCTTCTTTCCTTTCGATATTTTTTGTGAGTACGCCCTCACCTATGCCCTGCCAAACCAATTCTTTTTTCTTGGCATCAATCAGGTCAATATATAGCGTTCCTTCAGTAGTTCTGGAAACCGTAGCGGTGTTTCCGCCCCACATCATAGGGCTCCAACCCCAACCGTAACCGTAACCCCATTGGTTGACATCAACCCTTTCAGAAGCTTCAGTAAAAATATTTATCAATACATCTGGATTGTCTGAAGCGGTCATTCCCTTAGCTTGCAGTTCGCTTTCGATAGCTTTGAGGATTCGCTTTTTATCTAAATCATGCACTTTTACTTTATCGATTCCGTCTTTGTAAAAAGCATAGGTTTTATACTGTGAATAATCTACTGATTTGTCATAATCAGAACTTACCCGAACCGAGCTGCATGAAGCCATAACAACAGCAAACAGCAATAATGATAGTGATTGTAGCGCTTTCATAGTGATTGTATTTTATGATTCTAAAACGCAGAAAAACCTCAAGAATTGTACCGTTATCAGTTGACAGTTGAGATTGAAGCTTATGCAGATCAAGCTAGGCACGAAAAGTTTACTTCGTCTGTTCGCTTCGCTCGGGTCGTGCGCAGTTCGGGGAATGAAAAATTTAACAATATTTTTTTGGTAGAATTATCGGGTGTGAAATTTAGAAACTTTCACCTATTTCTCTAAACATTTCTATTGGAGATAAATATCTTACGCCGAAATGAATGCAAGGTTCTGGAATTTTGATTTTATTTTTCCTTTGAGGTTGACTAATTTCATGTGTAACAATTGCCAAGTTATTCTTTTTTGCATAAGCAATTAACCACGTGTCAGCCAAATCAGTAGCTAAAAATTCATCTTTCGCTGATTGTTGAAAATGTGTGCTTAAATGAACCCAATTTGCTATTTGTGAATATATATCTACACAAGATGTAGAATCAACAAAAAAACTACTATCTAATTTATCTTCACACCAAGTAGATAACTGATCGGGGTTATTGGTATCACAGAGTTCTTTCTTAACTTTATCAATACTTATAATTATTCCTTGATTAGATAGTTCTAATATTTTATTCCAAAAACTAGGAACAACATCAAATGGATAATACATTCGATAAGCTTGAATAAAAATATTACTATCTAATAAATACTTTGCCACTAATACAGATATTCGTTAACAAATTTATTATAAGTTTCTCCCTTCATATTTGTTAACTTATACGCATCACGATATAAAAGTTTGTTTTCTTTCACAGCATTATTTACAAATGCTGCAAAACGTAAACTTAATCTTCTCTTTGTGGTTGCATAAAAATCTCCACCAGAACTTTGTCTGTCTTTTCTTTCTTTAAATTCATTCATATATTCATCATAAAATTGAATGAATTGAGGGAAATTGATTAGTTGTAAATCTAAAGCACGACGAGCAATTACAACAGGACTAACCTTGAAAATTCTACTTAAATATTTGAAATTATGGGTAGTTTCCCATTTTTTTAAAAAGTAAATTTCAGGCACTAAAAGTTCTGCTGCAACTTTATCGCAAAGCAGTTCTAAAGGATCTTCAGCCGGTAATAAATTCGCATTATCAAATCCTGCACTTTCTCCAAGCCATACATGTGCTAACTCATGTATGATTGTAAACATCTGGGCAGCTTTAGCATCTGCGGAGTTTATAAATAGAAAAGGAACTTTTTTATTTACTAATACAAATCCTCTACATTCATTTGTATCAATAACTCTATGTGTGTTATTTCCAACTACACCATTAAAGGTTACAACAATACCTACATCTTCTATTTTTAATGTTAAATAGTCTAGAGCCTCTTCCCAGTTGTTATGCTTACTTGCCCAGTCCAGCTCTAATTTTAAAACATTTCTAATATCATTAACAATATCAATATAATTATCATTAATACTAAATTTTCCTACAAAGTCTAATTCAGCGAAGTTAAGCTCATCTAAATATTCTGTAAGCCAATTTTGTCTATCTTGTATTATTTGAATTGTATGAAATACGTTCAAACTAACCTTATTTGTATGACTTTTTCCTGTCCTAAAAAAAGGTAAAGGAATGATTTCGTTTGGTGGTTGGGGTAAAAACATATACCCGAAAGGAACATGAACTTTATGAGTAAAGTTTTCCAATTGTTTAACAGTAGGAAGTTTTTCACCTTTTATCCAACTTTCTACATTGGGATTTTGAGCATAGAATTCTTCTAAGCTATTACCATTTCTAATAATAGCCCATTCAATTAATTCTTTATTTATATTTTCTACTCGAGTACTCACTGTACAAATTTAAATATTTTATGTACTAAATCTAATTTTCCACACTTAATTTAACACACTACTAACTCAGTGTTATAATAGTTTATGGGCTACACTTTAGAGTATAGCGTCATCCACCATATTCGGTAAGGTTACTTTCAGTAGTGGCTGTGCTTCCATAGCTCTTTTGATAGCGAAAACAGCTCCTTCGTTTCTAGCCCAGCTTCTACGAGAGATTCCGTTGTTGACATCCCAGAAAAGCATGGATTCTAATCGTCTGGAAGCATCTTTTGAGCCATCGAGTAACATCCCGAAACCTCCGTTGATTACTTCGCCCCATCCTACTCCACCTCCGTTGTGAATCGACACCCAAGTCGCTCCTCTAAAGCTGTCTCCAATCACGTTGTGAATTGCCATATCGGCCGTAAAGCGTGAACCATCATAGATATTCGAAGTTTCCCGATACGGAGAGTCCGTACCCGAAACATCGTGGTGATCACGACCCAACACCACATGACCAATTTCGCCTTTGGCTATGGCTTGATTAAAGGCCTCTGCAATTTTGATTCGCCCTTCTGCATCGGCATACAGGATTCGGGCTTGAGACCCTACGACCAATTTATTTTGTTGTGCTCCTTTTATCCATTTGATGTTGTCTGCCATCTGTTGTTGGATTTCTTGTGGAGCGGTTTTCATCATTTCTTCTAAAACAGCACAAGCGATTTCGTCTGTTTTCTGTAAATCTTCGGGTTTTCCTGAGGCACATACCCAACGGAATGGTCCGAATCCGAAATCAAAACACATAGGCCCCATAATATCCTGCACATAAGACGGATATTTGAAGTCGATGCCGTTGGCTGCCATAATATCAGCTCCGGCTCTTGAAGCCTCTAGCAAGAAAGCATTTCCGTAATCAAAGAAATAGGTTCCTCTGGCTGTGTGTATGTTTATCGCATTCACCTGACGAACAAGTGATTCTTGTACTTTCTTTTTGAATAGTTCCGGGTTGTTTGCCATCATATCGTTGGCCTGCTCAAACGACAACCCAACAGGATAATAACCTCCTGCCCATGGGTTGTGTAGCGAAGTCTGGTCTGACCCTAAATCGATATAGATATTTTCTTTAGCGAAGTGCTCCCACACCTCTACTACATTTCCTTGATAAGCAATCGAAACGACTTCTTTATTTTCTTTGGCTTTCAGCACTCTTTGAGTCAGTTCGCCAAGGTCTGAAATCACCTCATCAACCCAACCTTGTGAGTGACGAGTATGTACGGCTTTGGGGTTTACCTCAGCACAAATCGTAATGCATCCGGCTATGTTTCCTGCCTTGGGTTGCGCTCCGCTCATTCCGCCAAGACCTGAAGTCACGAAAAGTTTTCCTTCGAGACCTTCTCCGTTTTTAGAGATTTTTCGACCTCCGTTCAGAACCGTAATGGTTGTTCCGTGAACGATTCCTTGTGGCCCGATATACATATAACTACCCGCAGTCATCTGCCCATATTGGGTTACGCCAAGAGCATTAAACTTTTCCCAATCATCCGGTTTTGAATAATTCGGAATCATCATTCCGTTGGTCACCACTACTCTCGGAGCATCTTTGTGTGATGGGAAAAGCCCCATCGGGTGACCGGAGTACATCACCAAGGTTTGCTCATCTGTCATTTCAGACAAATATTGCATGGTGAGTAGATATTGAGCCCAGTTTTGGAAAACGGCTCCGTTTCCGCCATAAGTAATCAATTCGTGAGGATGTTGTGCCACCGCATAATCCAGATTGTTCTGAATCATCAGCATAATCGCTTTTGCCTGTTCAGACTTCCCCGGATATTCTGAAATCGGTCTGGCATACATCTTATAATCCGGACGAAGGCGGTACATATAAATACGCCCGTAAGTGTTTAATTCGTCAAGAAATTCTTTTGCTAATTCTTTGTGATGTTGGGGTTCAAAATAACGTAAAGCGTTGCGAAGGGCTAACTTCTTTTCGTCATCTGATAATATTTCTTTTCGCTTTGGAGCATGATTTATAGTTGGGTCATAGGGCTTCGGAGCAGGTAATTGGCTCGGGATTCCTTGTCTTATCTGTTCTTGGAAAGTCATTTCTATTTATTTTTTTTTAGGAAAGGACAAAAATAACAAAACTTATGATATCTATTGGTTATAAAACAAAAAACGACTCATGAATCATGAGCCGTTTTTAATTATTTTGGTAGTAATTTTTCTTAATCTCTTGACCCTAGCACACGCCAAGCCCAATAGATAAGGTTGGCTAAAGCACCCAAAGCAGCAACCAAATAAGTTCTGGCAGCCCATTTCAAAGCATCTTCTGCTCCGGCATATTCTTGTTGCGAAACCATATTTTTTCCTTTTAACCAAGCCAAGGCTCTGTTGCTGGCATCATACTCCACCGGAAGGGTTACGAAACTGAAAAGCGTAGCCACGGCCATTAGCACCAAACCTAAGATAGCGATATAATAACCGAAACCGGTTTGAGAAGCAGCTCCTAAAATAAGACCTCCGAACACCAACCATTGTGACATTCCGGAAGCTACACTCACCACAGGAACCATTTTAGAACGCATCTGTAACCACTGATAAGCCGTTGCATGCTGCACAGCATGACCCACCTCGTGAGCCGCAACCGCTGCTGCTGCTGCATTACGTTGGTTATATACCGCTTCACTAAGGTTAACGGTTTTGTCTGTAGGGTTATAGTGGTCTGTTAATCTACCCGGAGTTGAAATGACTTTCACATCATAAATTCCGTTGTCTGCTAACATTTTTTCTGCAATTTCTGCTCCGCTCATTCCGTTTCTGAGTTGAACTTTTGAGTATTGTTCAAATTTACTCTTAAGTCTCGAGCTAACTATCCAGCTCATTAGTGCAATACCACCAATGATAATCAAATAAGTCATGTCCATTTTTTAGTTTTTTGTTTTAAAGTTCTCAAAATTACTCAAACTATCGCAAATTACAAACCAATTTCAATGGCGTTAACTAAAAATGCTATTTTGTCAGGTGTTTTTTGAGTTTTCGGCAACGGCTATCAGAAAACTTCTTTGTCAGATATAAAAATAATTGTAGTTTTGAAAGTTTAAATTTCGATACAGAAAATGGAGTTATCTACGGTTTTATGGATTATTTTGTCCTTGTTTGTCGCCTTAGGGGTTACGTGGTTTCAATATTTCTATAAAACAACCCACCGATCAAAGGTTTATAAACTTCTGTTCGTATTACGATTTTTAGCAGTTTTCGGGATACTGCTACTACTCATAAACCCGAAAATCATCAAGAACCAATATCAAACCGAGAAAACGCCACTTGTTATAGCTGTTGATAACTCTCGTTCTATCAAAGAATTCAATCAAGACGAAACCGCCCTTTCTATAAAAAATGCCCTACAGAGCAACGATAAACTCGGTGAGAAGTATGACATTCAGCTTTTTGGGTTTGATTCAGAAAGCAAACTCACTGAAACATTTGACTTTGGCGGTAATCAAACTCGTATTGATCTTTTAGCCAAAAACCTCAAAAACATTTATAGAAACAAAGCCTATCCGGTGGTGTTACTCACAGACGGAAATCAAACATCTGGTGGCGACTATCTATATAGTTTTGAGAATGAAGTGTTTCCTGTCGTTTTGGGTGACACTCTAACTCATTTCGATTTGAAAATCAACCAACTGAATGCTAACAAATATGCTTTTCATAAAAATAAATTTCCTGTAGAAGTATTTTTGGGCTATTCGGGAGACAAATCCATAGAAGCAGAATTTGCAATTCAAAGAAACAATCAGGTTATCCATAAAGAGAAAATTACTTTTTCTGAGTCTAAAAAATCAGCTGTTGTGAATGTGCTTCTCGAGGCAGACAAAATTGGAGTGCAAGTTTATAAAGCGGTAATTTTGTCAGGAGAACCCGAGAAAAACAGCTATAACAACATCAAAAACTTTGCGGTTGAAATCATCGACCAAAAAACAGAGATTGCTATTATCTCTGATATCAACCATCCGGATTTGGGCGCTTTAAGACGAAGTATCGAAACCAACGAACAAAACAAAGTTTCCGTTTTTTCGACTAAAAACACCCCTAACTTAACGGAATATGACGTGGTTATCCTCTATCAACCCACAGGGTTATTTCAGCAAGTTTTTAGTCAGCTGCATACGGCTCAAAAGAACTATTTCCTGATAACCGGAAAACACACTGATTTTAATTTCTTGAACTCTAATCAAGAGGTTTTCACCTTCAAAGCTTCCACTCAAAAAGAAGATTATACCGCTGCCTACAAATCGGGGTTCTCTAATTTTGCTCAAGAAAATATAGGGTTTGAGAACTTCCCTCCGCTTGAGAATCCGTACGGGAATTTAGAGATTAAACAAGGTATAACAGCGCTTCTGGAAGCTAAAATCAGAAATATAAATACTCAAAAACCGCTTTTGTTCTTTAGTGAAAATGGGCAACACAGAACGGCTTATCTATTAGGGGAAAATATTTGGAAATGGCGATTGCAACATTTTTCGGATAACGAGAATTTCGAAGATTTTGATGTTTTCGTCAATAAAACTATTCAGTTTTTGGCCTCAGATAATAAGCGAAAATCACTTGTGGTGACTCACGAGAACTTTTATAACTCCGGAGAAAACATCGAGATATCGGCTCAATATTTCAACAAGAACTATGAGTTTGACCAAAACGCAAGGCTCTCGATTTCGGTTAAAAACAAGCTGACCAATCAGTCAAAAACCTATGATTTGCTGAAAAGCCACAACTATTACAAAGTCAACCTAAGCGGACTCGAAGCAGGAGAATATGCTTTTTCTGTGAAAGAACTCTCAAGCAACACTGCCTATTCCGGTAATTTTGAAATCATTGATTTCGATATCGAAAAACAACACACCAATGCCGATTGGAAAAAGCTTTCGTTACTAGCTCAAAACACCAACGGAAAAACCTATTTCTCTGAGCAAACCAATCAGTTAATTGACGATTTACTACAAAACGAAAAGTATCAACCCATCGAGAAACAACAGACTAAAAAACTACCTCTTATAGACTTCTGGACATTGTTGTGTCTTATTGCTGCCCTTTTCGGACTCGAATGGTTTATTAGAAAATACAACGGATTGCT